>JACAEC010000098.1 GCA_013389055.1 Hydrogenophilaceae bacterium | reverse complement strand
CGCTGGCGTCATGCAGGGAAGCCGAAGGCCGGCGAGTTTGTCTGAGCCCGAAGGGCGAGTTGGCGAGCCGCCTGCATGACGCCAGCGGCACCGGGGATTTCGGCGGAAGCGGGGCGTGCTTTCTTTGGTTACCTTTCTTTGCACGAGCAAAGAAAGTAACCCGCTGCCGGGCGGCCCCGGCCGATTGCATCACGCCAATCCAATAGCCCACTTCTTCGTTGGCATTTCAGCCTGGATTCCCGCTTCCGCGGGAATGACAAAAATACCTGGATTGCCGCGGCACTCCGTGCCTCGCAATGACCGCCACACCCTAGAAATCTCTTGGGCAGCGCCTCTCCCCCTTGCCTAGAATGAACTCATCCCCCGCCCCAGCCAGGAGGCCCATCATGCCCCCGCTCGCCAGCCTGTTCCGCCGGGCCGCCATTGCCGCCCTGCTGCTCGCCGCCGCCCCAGCCACGGCGACCGACGTCATCGGCGACTGCGGCCCCCCGGCCTCGGCGGAAAACCCGCTCTACACCCAGGCGCAGAAGGCCAAGGCCAAACTGGAGGCGAGCACGGCCAAGGCCGAGCGCAAGCGCCAAGTCACCGAGCGCTGGGCACCGCTGCAAGCCGCGCATATCGAATTGCAGGCGGAGGCCGAGCGCCGGGATGCGGAATGCCAAACGCTCAAGGCCCTGGCCGACGCCACGCTCGCCGAGGTTCGCGCTTGCCAGGCTCAATGCGATCGGGCGGCCAACAGCCCGTCGGCCTATGAGGCTTGCCTGGCCTGCGCCGGGCCGGCCAATGCCGAGCTGGCGCGGCGCGAGGCGGAGTATGTCGCCTTCACCGCGAAGGAGAACCGGTACAACGCCCGGGTGCTGGATTGGGAGGCCCAGCTGAAAAGGTTCAGTGCCGATGCCGAGGCGGCGATTCCCAAGGTGATCGACAAGGAGGTGGACCGCATGGCCGCCATCCTGTCGGATTCGCCGGCGCAGTTCGTGGTGGCCGATTCCAACGCCCGGCCGAACCCATCGCCCAAGCACTACTTCCAGTATTTCGAGCAGGTCACCAAGAATGCCAACCACATCCAGACCGCCGCCGCCCGCCACAACGTCGACCCCGACCTGGTGCGTGCCGTCATCTGGATGGAATCGACCCGCGGCTACTACGACGTGCTCACCGGCCTGATCATGAAGCCGAAGACCATCCTGCCGATGAACGTCTATGCCGACTACTGGACCGGTTTCAAGGTGACCCGCGAAGGCCTGAAGGACCCCGCCCTCAACATCGACACCGGCACCAAAATCCTCGCCCGCATCCAGGCCAGGCTGACCGACAAATCGATCGCCAAGATCGCCACCCTGTATGGCGGCCTCGCCGCCCAGCAGGAAACCGAGTACGGCAAAACCGTGGAGTACTACTATCAGACCAAGCCTTGGCTGGGGCGGCCGAATAAGTGAATCGGTCTCGATTTTGCTTTACAGTTGCAAGCACCAGCGCTCTTAGCCAACGTAGTGCGCAATAGGCAGCCCGTATTGCGCCGCATCGAAATCTATTCGGCGCCATGCGTTGCACTTATTGCGCCCTGCTGAACTGCAGCATTCGGTGAATTACAACCAGGTCGCCAGCTTACTCAATGCACTGACATATCGATGATCGAATCGCTCCTACTCGCCGCGGCACGCGTCTCCACCTTCGAACAGCAACGACCGTTGACGAATGCGAGCGGTTTTTTCTTCGAGCGCGATGAACGTTTGTTCCTGGTGACCAGCCGGCACGTGATGCTCGACGAGCCGAGCAAGCATTTCCCGGACCGGGTTGAAATCGAACTGCACATCGACCCGGACAACATGGCCCGGTCGACCGGCTTTTCGATCCCGCTCTACCGCAACGGCAAGGGCCTCTGGCGCCAGGCCCGCGACTCCGCCGGGGAAGTCGACGTGGCGGTCATCGAGGTCGAACGCGCCGCGCTGCCCGGCTCGACGGTCTACCGCGCCTTCACACCCGAGCATTTGCTCGCCGCGGATGACCAGGTTGAGATCGGCACCTCGCTGCTGGTGGTCGGCTTTCCGCTCGGTTTCCACGACACGCTGCACCACATGCCGGTGGTGCGCCAGGCAGTGATCGCGTCTTCGTTCGGCCTGCGATTTCAGGGCGAAGGCTACTTCCTCACCGATGCGCGCACCCACCGAGGAACCAGTGGTTCGGCCGTCGTGATGCGCGCCCACGAGCGGGAACTGAAGCATGACGACCTGCCGTGGATGCTGCTCGGCGTCCACTCGGCACGGCTCGATGTCGGCAGCCGTGACCTGGAATTGGACGAAGCGCTGGGGCTGAACTGCGCCTGGTATGCCGATATCCTGCTGACGCTCACCGAACGCTGACTGCGGATTGCCTTGGCGGACATCCGTCAGACATTGGCACCATAAGAAACTTCTTGGCCGACGGATTACTGGCCAGCGCAGGGTGCATCCCATTCAGCAATCAACGGTGTGAGAAGGCTGTATCCTCGCACGGCGGGTGCACCCCGCACACCCCATCAACCACTCTGATCGGATATCGCCGTGCAAACTCGTAACGTCGTGTACTTGGTAGCAGCAGGCATTGCACTTTCGGCATCGATGTCGTTCGCCATGACCCCAGCGAAAGATGCCCACAAACAAGCCGGCATGGTCGCGGACCAAGCCAAGGGGGTTCAGGGACTGAAGCGGCAGGGGCAGGGCAGCCTGGGCAATGAAAACGATGCGAAGGCATTGAAGGCTCTGGAGAATCCAGAGAGCAAACCGGCATCGTCGGATAACACCAAACCGAAAAAATAATCTCCATACGGCGGATTGGCTGTGCCAAGCCGCCAATTTTTTCCATCCCACTCCGGCGTCAGCGTGCGTGGCGCAGTGGCGCAACGGCGCTACGCGCCACGTCCAGCATGACCGAAAAGGGCATGGATAGCCGCGGTACTGCTGCCTCGCAATGACGGCAAAGCCCCACGCTATACTTCAACCGACAACACAAGGGAGACCCTCATGGACACCAAAGAACTGCTCGACTACTGGCAAGTCGGCACCCGCATCTTCCACATGGCTCACCATCGGGCATCGGCTTTTTATGCCCGCATGCAAAAGGCAGTCGGCATGTCGGTGGTGATCCTGACCACCGCCGCCGGCACCACGATCATCAGCCAACTGGAAGCGACTTCGATGACCGGCCAGGTCATTGTCGGCTTGTTGAGCATGGCGGCCACCGTGCTCGCGGCCTTGCAGACCTTCCTCAACCTGGAAGGCCGGGCCGAGCAGCATCGCGCCGCCGCCTTGAAATATGGCATGCTGCGCCGGCGCATCGAACTGGTGCTGGTCGATGCCGGCATCGAGGAGGCCAAGCTCGCCGCCTTCATGGAAAGCTTCCGCACCGATTGGGACCTGGCCGACAAGGAGGCGCCCATCCTGCCCCAGCGTTTCTACGACAAGGCGAAGCTGATCGTGACGCAAAGCATCGAAGCCGCCCGCAAGCGGCGGGAAAAGCACTAACGCCCGTGCCTGCCGAGCGAGACTGCACGATGCGCTTTCCCAAAATCATTGCCGCCGTTTTACTCCTCTTCGGATTGCTCGCCCCCGGCGCACAGGCGGGTGAGGACTGCCACCCCCTGCCCACCCCCGGCCACCCGCAATACCTCGTCGGCTACGGCAGCCTGATGGACGAGGCTTCGAGATTGAGAACCGCACCGAATGCGAAAGAGGCGCTGCCGGTGCGCGTGCAGGGTTTTCGCCGCGCCTGGATCACGCCGGGCTCCGAGATCGGCTTCAGCACCACCTTCCTCGGCGTCAGCCCGAATGCAAAGGCCGGCATGAACGCCGTGCTGTTCGCCCTGGCCGACGATGCGGAACTGGGCAATATGGATGCGCGGGAGGCCGGTTACTGCCGGGTGGCGGTGGCGCCTGAACAGTTGACGCCGCTGGCCGGCGAACGTCCGCAGGGCGAGGTGTGGCTTTACGTGAACGCGATGGGGAAGACGGCAGCGCCGTCGCGCCGCTATCCCATCGTGCAATCCTATGTCGATATTTTTTTGGCCGGCTGCTTGCAGATCGAGCGGCAATACCAGCTGGCGGGCTTCGCCGAAGAATGCGTGGACAGCACCCACGGCTGGTCGAAGCATTGGGTGAACGACCGGCTGTATCCGCGCCGGCCGTTCATTTACCAGCCGAACGCCGGCACCATCGACCGCCTGCTGGAGCGCAAACGGCCGGCCGAGTTTAGGGCGATTCGCATCGAATGAAAAAGGCCGGGCAAGCCCGGCCTTTTCTCTTGGCACGAAAAAATTACAACTCGCCGTTGGCGCCGGCCTTCATGATGCTCTCGAGGGTGTCGCGCACTTCGATGGCCTTGGCCTTCATCTCCGGGGTGAGATTGGCGGCGTTGATCAAGAGGTTGAGGTCCATCATCACCAGCCAGCCTTTGCCGGGTTGCTTGTCGTCCTCGACCAGGGCGATGCGGCAAGGCAGGTAGGCGGCGAAGTCGATGCTGAAATCGACCATGTGCTTGGCGGTGATCGCGTCGCAGAACTGGTAGATCTCCATCCGCCGCATCGGCTTGCCGGTCATGGCCTCGACCTGCTTGGACAGCGGCAGCTCGGCCACCAGTTTGATATTCAGGGTATTGCCCCGCAGCTTCATCGATTCCACCGCGTCGTCGAGGCTGACGCCGTCGGCGATGCGCATCTTGATCACGGTCTGGCTGATGTTCATGGCCGGCTGGGCCTGGTTTTTCTGGGCCGGCTTATTCTGGGCCAGGGCTTGACCGGAAGTCAGCGCCAGCATGGCCACGACGGCCACGGAAAAAAGTTGTCGGTTGATGCCCATGATCGATTCCTTACGCTTGATTGGATTGAAACGCGCATATTAGCGCATTCTTATATTCCTGCCGACCTTGGTGAGGCTGTCTGTTCGGCATAGCAGCCAGGCCGGCAAAGGCAAGATTTCGGCGGCGCCCGAACTGTCACACCGCTGTCTGCCAGGCAGGCTATATTAATAATATGTGGCAGGGCAATCGCCCCACGCGTTGCGCCGTGCCCGATACAAAGCCGCTCATGCAGACCATGTCCTCAGCCGTTATCGAAGTCGTGCACGCCGCCGTGCCGGGGCGCGTGCGCCTGCGGGTGCCCGGCCTGTACCGCAACGAGGTTGCCTTGAGCCGCCTGGAAATTGCACTGGCGACGGAAAACGGCATCCGGATCGCCGCCATCAATGTCCTCACCGCCACCCTTCTGGTTTCTTATGATTGCCAGCACAGCCTGGCCGATGTGCTCGTTCTCCTGGGGCGGCGCATCGAAGCCGCCGGCCTGCCCAAGGCTATGGGTGAACCTGCCTCCCTGCGCAAACTGGTCAACCCCACCCTGCCCGCCACCGCCCTCCGGCCCGCTGCGCCGTGCCCGGCAACGGCGCGGCAGGCAACCGCGCACGCCCGGCCGGTAGCCACCAGAAGCGCCTCGATCTGGCACCAGCGCTCGGCCCAGGAGACGCTGGAGAATTTCAATGTGAACTTCAACCGGGGCCTGGCGGCCGATGTGGCTGCCAACAGGCTGGCCCGCTATGGGCCCAATGCCCTGCCGGAGCCGGAACGGCGGTCGGACCTCGCCATTTTCGTTGACCAGTTCAAGAGCCTGCCGATCCTGTTGCTGGGGGCCTCAGCCGTACTCTCGGCGGCCACCGGCGGCTTGGCAGACGCGGCGGTGATCATGGCCGTGGTGCTGATCAACGCGGGTATCGGCTATGCGACCGAGGCCCAGGCCGAACGGCTGATCAGCAGCCTGACCTCGATACCCCGACCGCCGGTGACGGTGGTCCGCGAGGGTGGCACCCTGTCGCTGCCCGCCCGCGAGGTGGTTCCCGGCGACATCCTGCTGCTGACGCCGGGCTGTCTGGTGGCAGCCGATGCTCGGCTCATCCATGTGAAGGACTTGGCCGTGGACGAATCGGCCCTGACCGGGGAAAGCCTGCCGGTGGCCAAATCGGCCGAGATCCTTTGCACTGAGCAGACCCCGCTCGCCGACCGCCTGAACATGGTCCACATGGGCACTGCCGTGACCGGCGGCAGCGCCATCGCGGTAGTCGTGGCGACAGGCCCGGCCACCGAGATCGGCTTGATCCAGGCCCTGGTGGGTGAGACGCGGCCGCCGGAAACTCCCATGCAGCGCCAGCTCGACCGCCTGGGCAACCAGCTGGTCTGGGCCTCCTTGGCCATCTGCGGCGGCGTCTTCGCCATGGGGCTGCTGCGCGGCTACGGCTTCCTGCCCATGCTGCGGGCGGCAGTCTCGCTCGCGGTGGCCGCGGTGCCCGAGGGCCTGCCGACCGTGGCCACGACCACACTGGCCCTGGGCATTCGCGACATGCGCCGGCGCAAGGTTCTGATTCGCCATCTGGATGCGGTGGAGACCCTGGGCTCGGTGCAAGTGATCTGCCTGGACAAGACCGGCACCCTCACCGTCAACCGCATGTCGGTACTGGCGGTGAATGTCGGCCAAGAGCGGCTGCGGGTGGAAAACGGCCGCTTCTACTCGGACAGCGGCCGGGTGGAGCCGTATGCCCGCCCCGAATTGCTCTCTCTTTTGCACGTGGCAGCGCTGTGCAACGAAAGCAAGCTCAACGGCACGAACCCATCGCTCGGCCTGGAAGGCTCGGCCACCGAGAACGCGCTGCTGGCCATGGCCCTGGCCGCCGGGGTGGACGTGGCCGAACTGCGCCAGCGCCACCCCCTGTTGCGCACGGAATACCGCAGCGAAGGGCGCAGCTATATGACTACCTGGCACGGCGCGGCCAATGGCGAGCGGCTAGTCGCGCTGAAGGGCAGCCCGGAGCAGGTGCTGAGCCTGTGTCGCTGGCGGCTGGTCGACGGCTCGGCGCGGGAGATCGATGACGAGTTTCGCGACGCCATACGCATGGAGAACGAACGCATGGCCGGCGAGGCCCTGCGTGTGCTGGCCTTCGCCTACCGCATGGATGGCGGCGGCGGGGATGACGGCTTGGTCTGGCTTGGGCTGGCTGGCATGGCCGACCCCATACGCGAGGGCACCCACGAGTTGATCGGCCTGTTCCACGAGGCCGGGATCAAGACCGTGATGATCACCGGCGACCAGAGCGCCACGGCCTACGCCATCGGCAAGCAGCTAGGCCTTTCCGGCGACCACAAGCTGGAGATTTTGGACTCGGCCCGGCTCGATCGGATCGAACCCGAATTGATGTCGGCCCTGGCCGGCAAGGTGGATATCTTCTCCCGAGTCAGCCCGGCCAACAAGCTGCAGATCGTCCAGGGCCTGCAGCACGCCGGCAAGGTGGTGGCCATGACCGGCGACGGCATCAACGACGGCCCCGCGCTCAAGGCCGCCGACATCGGGGTGGCCATGGGCAGCGGCGGCACCGAGGTCGCGCGCAACGTGGCCGACGTCGTGCTGGAGGACGACAACCTGCAGACCATGATCGTGGCGGTGAGCCAGGGCCGCACCATTTACAGCAACATCCGCAAGTCGATCCATTATCTGGTGTCGTCGAACATGAGCGAGATCGGCGTGACCTTGGTCGCGGTGGCGGCGGGCATGGGCCAGCCGCTCAACACCATGCAGCTGCTGTGGATCAACCTGCTCACCGATGTCTTCCCGGCCCTGGCCCTGGCCATGGACCCGGCCGAGCCCGATGTGCTGAGTCGGCCGCCGCGCGACCCGCAAGAATCCATCATCCGGCGTCAGGATTTCAAGTGTTACGGCGTGGAGGCCGCGGCCCTCACCGCCGGCGCCCTCGGCGCCTACGGCTACGGCCTGATGCGCTATGGCCCCGGGCCACAGGCCAGCACCCTCGCCTTCATGGGCCTGACCCTGGGCCAGCTGCTGCACGCCATCTCCTGCCGCTCCGAAACCCACGGGCTGTTCAGCGCCGAACGCCTGCCGCCGAACCGCTGGCTCACCTTGGCGGTGGGTGGCTCGGCCGCGCTGCAACTGGGTACCGTGGCGATACCCGGCCTGCGCGGCCTGCTCGGCACCACGCCGGTGATGCCGGCGGATTTCCTGGTCGTGGCCGGCTCGGCTGGCCTGCCCTACCTGGCCATCGAGGCCATGAAATCGCGGCAGCTTGCGCGCAGCCCCAGCTCGGCGCAGACGAAATCAAGCGCAGCGGCCGACGTTCAAGGCTCAAGCGGTCCGGCACCTGTTTTGATTACCTGAGGGGGAACCATGAAACGCGACTTCATGTTCACGTCCGAGTCGGTCACCGAAGGCCATCCCGACAAGCTCTGCGACCAGATCGCCGATGCCGTGCTCGATCGCTATCTGCGCCAGGACCCCATGTCCCAGGTGATCACCGAATGCGCCGTATCCAACGGCATCCTGTTCATCGCCTCCCGCTTCGCCTCCCAGGCCACGGTGGACATTCCGGAGGTGGCCCGGCAGGTGATCCAGCAGGTCGGCTACGACCGGGAGGAGTTCAACGCGACCGACTGCACGGTCATGACCAGCCTGACCGAGATGCCAATCGCATTGGTGCGGGATGAACGGGAAATGTCGGAAGCCGAATTGGAGCGCATCCCGGCCCGCAACATGGCCAATGTCTTCGGTTTCGCCTGCAACCAGACCCCCAACCTGATGCCGTTGCCAGTCTGGCTGGCGCACAAGCTGGCGCGGCGCCTCGCCTCGGCCCGACTGCAACGCCATCTCGCCTATCTCGCCCCGGACGGCAAAACCCAGGTGGGGGTCGAATACCGCGACGGCCGGCCTTATCGCATCCACAGCCTGACCCTGGTGGCCAGCCAGTGGGGCGATCGCGCCGTCTCGCCCGAGCGCTTGCGGGACGATCTTTATCAACTGGTGATTGAGCCTGCCTTCCAGGACGCGCCGTTGCAGCCGGATCGGTCGACGGCAATCTTCGTCAATCCCGACGGACCGCTGATCAACGGCGGGCCTGTCACCCACTCCGGCCTGACCGGGCGCAAGAACGCCATCGACACCTATGGTGAATATTCACGCCAGAGCGAGTCCGCCCTCTCGGGCAAGGACCCCAGCCGGATCGACCGCGTTGGCGCCTATGCCGCACGCTATGCGGCCAAGAACGTGGTGGCGGCCGGATTGGCCGATGTTTGCGAGGTGCAGCTGACCTATTCCATAGGCCAGGCCCGTCCGGTGAGCATCCAGATTGACAGCCACGGCACGGGCAACGTGTCGGACGAAGTCATCGCGCAGCGGATTCAAGCCGTGTTCGATTTCCGTCCAGCCGGCATCATCCGCGAGTTCAATCTGCGCGAACTGCCGACGCTATATCGCGGTGGCTTCTATCACAAGCTCAGCGCCTATGGCCACGTCGGGCGGATGGACATCGGCCTACCCTGGGAGCGCACGGACAAAACAGCGGAGCTGAAAGGCTAGGGAAGACGCCAAGTTTGGCGGCCCGAGGCTCAGATGAGCGCGGCGATCAGGGCCGTGGCGGAGCGCTCAAGCGCGGTTTCCACCAGTTTGTTGACCAAGGTGTCGGAGAATTTCTGGGCGGGGCTGACGCCGCCGGCATAGACGATCGGCTGCCGATGATGATACTGGTGATGGGGATGCAGGTGGCCCAGATCCCGCAGGGAGTTGAGCAGATGTTCGACGCGCACCAGGGCCGTGTCGTACTTGACGACCAAACTGCCAGTAACCGTGTTGATCTCTGAGGACAGCACGCCGTTCAGGGTGTCGATGTATTCCTTGGTTCGTACGGCGTGATGCTCATTGCGCTTGAGCAGAGGAGATTTGACGCGCAGCCGTCCCGGAACGTGATGGATGTAGTGACTCATCTTGCCGACCCGCTTTCACTGAGTTCGACAAATTGAATCACCGAGGCGTTACGGTTTGATGACGAAGCCCCTGCCGGGCGATCCGGTCTGCGCCCGAATGGGCACCCGCCGAGCCAGCAACGACAGCACCGGCGGGTGGTGACTCAGGCTTGACCCGAGCCCTGACCTTTCGGCAAGGCGGCACCGGCCACCTCTTTCACGCCACCGACCATGCCGACCAGCATGTCGCGCACGGTCGCCACGGCGGCATTGCCGATGCTACCCGCCGCCTCGACCGCACCGTTGGCAGCAGCCGCGGCCACCGCTGCCACATTGCCACCCGTCTCACGGGCCGCCTCGATACTGCCGTCCACGGTGCGCTTGGCCACCATGGCAACATCGCCACCGACATCGGCCGCTCCCTTGACCGCGGCCTTGGCAGTTTCGGTAGCGGCACTAATGACGTCGCCACCGACATCGGCCATGCCCATGACTACGCCCTTGGCCACACTCTTGCTGGCCAGTACCAACCCCGCCCCCACTTCTTCGGTGGCGGAGATGGCACCTTTCACCACATCGCGTACGGTGACCACCGCCTCGCCGGAAACGGCGCCGGAAGCCTTCATTGTATTGGACACGGTATTCCGTACCAGGCTGACAATTTCCTTCTCGATATCGTCGATGCCTTTCAGGCTGGAAACGATGCCACTCTTGACCGTGGAGCCAGCCGTGCCGATTTGCGCCGTATAACCCACCGCTTGTGTACCTTGCTCGACTTCAGACATGTTTCTTCTCCTTCAATGAAGCGTGAACCTCATCGGGACCCGCGCCCCGACTACCCGGTTTGGCAACGGTGCGCTTGCGCACCGCCGCCTTCTCTTTCGATACCCTCGCCGACGCATCCAGCGTAGCCGCCTCTGGTGCCGCACGCGCGTCCGCTACCGGCTTATCGCGCCCCATCGGCATGCCAGCCGCGTTGAGCGCATACCAGAGCAGGCTGATCGCCGGCACCATCACATTGCCTTCAATGGCCTGATGGATCGCCAGGCCGGTGAGTCCGACAATGAGCAGGCCATTGAGATCGAACTCGCCGCCGGAAACGGCCTCGAGATTCCGGCTGCTCACTTTCAGGCCAGCGACCATGCGATCTTGCAAGCTCGGCTGCACCGGCGCCGCCGCCAGCTTGAACAAGCCCTGCCGTTCGGCCTGTTCGGCCACCCCTTCGAACGGCCCGACATGGAGGACGAGCAGGCTGCCGGTCAAAGGGTTGATCGTCACTTCTCTTACGTCGGCGTAGACCTTGATCTGCTCGGCTAGCTGGGCGAAGTAGATGACATCCTTCCGTTTGCTCAAGATCCGCAAGCGCAGTCGTCCGGGTATCCGGTGGACGACTTCCGCATCAGGCAACATCGCCCTGCTGCACTTGCGTTTCTGCGGCTTCCGCTGCCGGCTTGGCCTGGGCTGCGGCCATGGCCGCGCCGGCTGTCGGGGCCATACCGGCACCCTCCAACTCGACCTTGGCCTCGGCCACCAGATCGTCGAACACTTCACCCAGCTCGGCGACAGTTTCGCGGCCCTTCTCGAACATCAGGATGCCGCTCTTGATCATCGACTTGGCCAGCGGCTTGCCCACGCTGGCCAGCACCGGAACGATCACCGGGGCCAGTATGGCCACACCGACACCTACCGCCAGGCCGGTGACGATATTGCCTTTGAAAAGGTCATCAATCCCTGCCATTGTCGCTACTCCTTGTTTCGGGAAAATTAATCAAGCGAATCGCGAAAACTGCTTGCGCGCCATTTAACTGTAGACAACAAGCCGACAAGTATTGTTACAGTTAAATGACAGAAACCCAGTCGCAGCGCGGGTTAGGGCGCACCGAGCCATTTCAGGACGCGATCGGCATCGAGGCCAGGCAAGTGGTCTTGAAGCACGGTCTTCAATTGCCGGGACGCATCCTGGCCGGCCAGGGCGGACACATCGTAGATGATGAGCACGCTGCCGGTAACCGTACTGATTTCCAGACTTTTCACTCCGGGAATGGATCGAAAGGCACTGCCCAAGACCTCGGCCTCGGCGGCCCGGCCGCGCAGGGCAGGCACCTTCAGACGCACGCGACCCGGCAGGAAATGGGCGATTTGCACGTCATCGGCGCTCAGCATGGTGATCGGCATCCTCTCTGGTGATACCGCCGCAACATAGCAAAAACAAAACGATTTGATCTAGCGCTGGCAGATTGCAACGCGACTGCGCACGTGCTGAGGGTGCCGTTCAGCCTGGCTTGCCGTAGCCCTTGAACCGCTCGATCACCTCGGCCATCTCGGCCTCGTTCAGCAACACCGGCTGACCCAAGAGCGAGGCGCGCCAGAACTGCTCGCACAGGGCCTCCACTTCCAGCGCGATGTAGAGCGCCCGCTCGGCACTGTCGCCGAAGGCGACCAGGCCGTGGTTGGCCATGAGGCAGGCGCAGCGGCCTTCCAGCGCCTTGAGCACATGATCGGACAGGGCCTGGGTGCCGAAGGTGGCGTAGTCGGCGCAACGAATGTCGCTGCCGCCGGCCAGGGCCACCATGTAGTGAAAGGGCGGGATGCCGCGGCGCAGGCAGGCGAGAGACACGGCGAAGGGCGAATGGGCGTGGACCACGGCCTTGGCCTCCGGCCGGTGGACATAAATGTCGCGATGGAAGCGCCATTCGCTGGAGGGCGGCAGGTCGCCCTCGGCCTCGCCGTCCAAGGACAGATAGACGATGTCGTTCGGGCCCAGCGCATCCATCGACGAGCCGCTGGGCGTGATCAGCAGGCCCTCGCCGCAGCGCAGGCTGATATTGCCCGAGCTGCCTTGGTTGAGACCGCGCTCGATGCTGAGCCGGGCATAGTCCGCCACTTGTTGCCGCAATTCGCTGATGTTCATTTCGCCTACCTTACTGACTCAATATCGCCATTCCAAGCGCACATGGATTGCCGCGGCGGCGTCGCCGCCTCGCAATGACGTCATCGCGAGGGCTGCAGGCCCGTGGCGATCCACGCCTTTGCCGGTCAGGCACCGGCGGCCTCCGGATACAAGCCCCGCAGCCCCTCCGCACTCGCCGCGCACACCCCGCGCTCGGTGACGAGGCCGGTGACCAGCCGGGCCGGGGTGACGTCGAAGGCGGGGTTGAGCGCCGGGCTGCCGTCGGGCACGAGCTGCACCTCGGCCACCTCGCCCTCCGGGTCGCGGCCATTGATATGGCTGACCTCGCGCGCGGCGCGCTGCTCGATCGGGATGCCGGCGCCGCTCGCCAAACGGAAATCGACGGTGGGGCCGGGCACGGCGACATAGAACGGCACGCCGTTGTCCTGCGCGGCCAGGGCCTTGAGGTAGGTGCCGATCTTGTTGGCGACGTCGCCGTTGGAGGCCACCCGGTCGGCGCCGACGATGACGAGATCGACCTCGCCCTTCTGCATGAGGTGGCCGGCACTGTTGTCGGCGATCACCGTGTGCGGCACGCCGTGCTGGTTCAATTCCCAGGCGG
>JACAEC010000037.1 GCA_013389055.1 Hydrogenophilaceae bacterium | reverse complement strand
CTTCGAGGAAATCGAGGTCGCCATGCGGATAGCGGGTGAGCTCGGCGCGCGACAGCAGGCAGGCATCGACCAGCGAGGCGTGGTTGAGCTTGTCGGCGAACACCGCATCGCCACGGCCGACCAGGGCGGTGATCGCGCCGATGTTGGCCATGTAGCCGGTGGAGAACAGCAAGGCATCGGCCAGGCCGACGAAGGCGGCCAGCTCCGCTTCCAGCTTTTCGTGCAATCGATGATGGCCGGCGACCAGATGGGCCGAGCCGGCCCCCACCCCCGCCTCGCCCGCCGCTTGTTGCGCGGCCGCGATCAGCGCCGGGTGATTGGCCAGGCCGAGATAGTCGTTGCTGCAAAAGGAAAGGTGGTCGCGGCCGTCGATCCGCACCCGCCCCCCGGGCGGGGTGTCCACGGTGCGGCGACGGCGCTTGAGGCCCTGGGCATCGAGTGCTGCAAGTGACTGGGTAAGATACTCGATGGTCATTGCTTTACTCCCCTCTCCCAGAGGGAGAGGGAGAAAATTAATGTCCGGCGCAGCGGCGCTCGGTGTGCACCTCGGGCTTCAGCCCCAGCTTGGCGAACAGCTTCTGGTCGGCCTCGACGTCGGGGTTGCCGGTGGTGAGCAGCTTGTCGCCGTAGAAGATGGAATTGGCGCCGGCCAGGAAGCACAGCGCCTGCACGCCCTCGCCCAGTTCGCGCCGTCCGGCCGACAGGCGCACGTGCGAGCCGGGCATGGTGATGCGGGCCACGGCGATGGTGCGGACGAACTCCAGCGGATCGAGGTCGGCCTCGTTCTGCTTGGGCGTGCCGCCGATCTTCACCAGCATGTTGATCGGCACCGATTCCGGCTGCGGGCTCAGCTTGGCCAGTTGTGCGATCAGGCCGGCGCGCTCGCGGCGCGACTCGCCCATGCCGACGATGCCGCCGCAGCAGACGGAAAGGCCGGCATCGCGCACTTCCTGCAGGGTGTCCAGCCGGTCCTGGTAGCTGTGGGTGGTGACGACCTGGCCGTAGAACTCGGGCGAGGTGTCGAGGTTGTGGTTGTAGTAGTCGAGGCCGGCCGCCTTCAGCTTTGAAGCCTGACCCGCCTTCAGCATGCCCAGGGTGACGCAGGTCTCCATGCCCAGCGCCTTCACCTGGCGCACCATGTCCAGCACCGGCTCCAGGTCCTTGTCCTTCGGGCCGCGCCAGGCGGCGCCCATGCAGAAGCGGGTGGCGCCGCTGGCCTTGGCCGCCTGCGCCGCCTCCACCACCTTTGCGACATCCAGCAGCTTCTCCTTCTCGACCTCGGTGCCGTGCCGGGCCGACTGCGAGCAATAGCCGCAGTCCTCGGAACAGCCGCCGGTCTTGATCGAGAGCAGGGTGGAGAGCTGCACTGCATTGGGGTCGAAGTGCGCGCGGTGCACCGTCTGCGCCTTGAACAGCAGGTCGTTGAAAGGCAGGGCGAACAGGGCCAGGACGGAGTCCACGCTATGGCCCGTGTCGATTCGGGCGTTCTCGGCCAGATTGTTCATGCATTCACCTCTATGTCTTTCCAGTCTTCCTTGCCGGCGCGCAGGATGTCGCGCAGACCCAAGGGGATGATGCCCAAGGCCATGATGCCCCAGACCAGCAGCATGCCGCGGCCGTCCTCGAAGATGCCGTAGAGCGGCTGGCCGGCCACCACCATGGCGCCGACCATGGCGTAATAGCGATAACCCGCCCAGCGGTTGTAATGCACCACGCGCGGGTCCGGGTGATGGGCGAGCGCGGCGTAGACGAAGATCGAGCCGGCCAGCCAGAGCATGATCGGCGGCACCGACAGCACGAAGGGCAGGAAGCTCATCTTGGTGTTCATGTTCAGCGCCACGACCAGGAGCAGGGTCGACAGGCCGATCGAGACGATGCTGGCGTAATTGAACAGGCGCGCGCTGCGCAGGCAGGACGCGGCGGTGACGATGTGTTTTTCCGACATTTCGGCGACAATCCGCACAAATTAAAAGGCCGGCGCATGATCGGCGAGCCCAGGGAGACTGTCAATTATTATCCGCCACGCGCTGAACAAGTGCATATCTTTTGTGCAAGCCCGCATCGGCCAGCCCTGCCTGCTCTGCGGCGTGGACGTGACCGGCGCCCCGCTCTGCCCCGGCTGTCTGGCCGACCTGCCGCGCCTGCCCCAGCACCGCTGCCCAAGCTGCGCCCTGCCCACCCCCCTGGGCGAAGTCTGCGGCGCTTGCCTCAAACACCCGCCCGCCTTCGACAGCACCCGCGCCGTCTACCGCTACGCCTATCCGCTCGACGCCCTGCTGCAACACTATAAATACGGCCAGGGCCTGCACCTGGCCAGCTTCCTGGCCGAACAGCTCGCCGCCGAAATCGACACCCGCCCCGACCTCGTCATCCCCATGCCCCTGCACCCCAAACGATTGCAAGAGCGCGGCTACAACCAGGCCGGCGAGATCGCCAAGCGTCTCGCCCGCCGCCTCGACCTGCCCCTCTCGCTTACCGCCTGCACAAGAGCCAAAGACGCCCCGCCCCAGGCCAGCCTGCCGCTGAAGGCGCGGCGCAAGAACATCCGCGGCGCCTTCGACTGCGATCAGGATTTGTCAGGCAAACGCATCGCCCTGGTCGACGACGTCATGACCACCGGCGCCAGCCTGAGCGAACTGGCGAAGACGGTGAAGCAGGCCGGAGCAGTCGAAGTGCAGGCCTGGGTGGTGGCGAGGACGTTGCCGATGCGGTAGTGCAAACATAAATTTCTGGCAACA
Source organism: Hydrogenophilaceae bacterium (assembly GCA_013389055.1). Classification (GTDB taxonomy): domain Bacteria; phylum Pseudomonadota; class Gammaproteobacteria; order Burkholderiales; family Thiobacillaceae; genus Sulfuritortus. The sequence continues at coordinate 114 of JACAEC010000037.1, read as the reverse complement.
TCACATACAACAACTACCTCTCTTGGGGAACTCAGCGACGTCCGCCCCGGTTTGAGTAGCACGTAGATTTAGAGTCCAATCCCGAGCATGAAGGAGATTGGACATGAAGAAGCG
>JACAEC010000097.1 GCA_013389055.1 Hydrogenophilaceae bacterium | reverse complement strand
CCTCGAAGCCCGCGCGCTCGCGGGTGAGACCACTGGGCCCCAGCGCCGAGACGCGCCGCTTGTGGGTTATCTCGGAGAGCGGATTGGTCTGGTCCATGAACTGCGAGAGCTGCGAGGACCCGAAGAACTCCTTGATCGCGGCCGAGATCGGCTTGGCGTTGATCAGGTCGTGCGGCATCAGGTTCTCGCTCTCGGCCTGGTTCAGACGCTCCTTGACCGCGCGCTCGACCCGCACCAGGCCGGCGCGGAACTGGTTCTCGGCCAATTCGCCGACCGAACGCACCCGACGGTTGCCCAGGTGGTCGATGTCGTCGACCTCGCCGCGGCCGTTGCGCAGCTCGACCAGGATCTTGATCACGGCGACGATGTCTTCGCGGGTCAGGGTGCCGGAGCCGGTCAGTTCATCGACGCCGATGCGGCGGTTGAACTTCATGCGGCCGACCTTGGACAGGTCATAGGAGTCTTCGCTGAAGAACAGGCGCTGGAACAGGGCCTCGACCGCATCTTCGGTCGGCGGCTCGCCCGGGCGCATCATGCGATAGATGGCGACGCGGGCAGTCCACTGGTCAACGGTCTCGTCGCTGCGCAGGGTCTGCGACATGTAGGGACCGTGATCGAGTTCGTTGGTGTACAGGGTCTCGAACTTGGCCACACCGGCGGCCTGCAGCTTCTCCAGCAGGGCCTCGGTGATCTCGTCGTTGGCGCGGGCGATGACCTCACCGGTCTCCTTGTCGACGATGTTGCTGGCGATCACGCGGCCAAGCAGGAACTCGCCGTCCACCGTCAGCTTCTTGACGCCGGCAGCCTCCATGTCGCGGATGTGCTTGGCGGTGATGCGCTTGTCCTTGGCGACGACGACCTTGCCATCCTTGCCCAGGATGTCGAAGCGGGCGGTCTCGCCCTTCATGCGCTCGGGCTTAATCTCGTATTCGATGCCCTTCTTGGTCAGATGGAAGGTCTCGAACTCGAAGAACATCGCGAGAATTTCTTCGGCGCTGTAGCCCAGGGCCTTGAGCAAGGCCGTGACCGGCATCTTGCGGCGACGGTCGACGCGGAAGAACACGAAGTCCTTGGGATCGAATTCGAAATCGAGCCAGGAGCCGCGATAGGGAATGATCCGGGCGGAGAACAGCAGTTTGCCGGAGCTGTGGGTCTTGCCGCGGTCGTGTTCGAAGAAGACGCCGGGCGAGCGATGCAACTGGGAAACGATGACGCGCTCGGTACCGTTGATGACGAAGGAGCCGGTCGGGGTCATGAGCGGAATTTCGCCCATGTAGACCTCCTGCTCCTTCACTTCCTTGATCTTTTCCTTGCTGCTCTCGCGATCCAGGATGACCAGGCGGACCTTGGCCCGCAGGCTGGCGGCGTAGGTCAGGCCGCGCTGCTGGCATTCGACGATATCGAACACCGGCTGGCCGAGCACGTAGCTGACGAATTCCAGACGGGCACCGCCATTGTGGCTGGTGATGGGGAAAATGGACTTGAAAGCCGCCTGCAGCCCAACGTCCTTGCGCTGGTCGACAGGCGTGCCCTCTTGGAGGAACCCGTAGAAGGACTCAAGCTGGGTGGTCAGCAAATAGGGCACCGGCAAGACGCTGACGCGCTTGGCGAAGTTCTTGCGGATGCGTTTTTTCTCGGCGAATGTGTAGCTCATGGCGACCCCTTATCAGGAGAAGGAGATCAAGGAACGGAAATGGATCATTTCCTGCGCAAAAGACAGGTGAGAGAAAGCCTTGCGGGTTACGACTTCTTTCATCTGGCTTCTGCTCCCTCTGACGAATCGAACGTACTTTTCAAAACCAAAAGGCCGGCGGGCCGGACCTGCTTTACGCAGGTCCGGGTCCACCAGCCATACACCGGCAATAGCCCGGCGCACGCCGAAATTACTTGACTTCGGCAGTGGCGCCAGCTTCGGTGAGCTGCTTCTTGATGTCCTCGGCCTCGGCCTTGGGGCAGCCTTCCTTGACCGCCTTGGGCGCGCCGTCGACCAGGTCCTTGGCTTCTTTCAGGCCCAGGCCGGTCACTGCACGGACGACCTTGATGACGTTGACCTTGTTGGCGCCAGCGCTGGACAGGATCACGTCGAACTCGGTCTTCTCTTCGACAGCGGCAGCGCCACCGCCAGCAGCGGGGGCAGCCACGGCCATAGCGGCAGCGGAAACGCCGAACTTCTCTTCGAACGCCTTGACCAGGTCGTTCAGTTCCATCACGGTCATGCCGCCGACGGCTTCGAGGATGTCTTCTTTGGTAACAGCCATTTCAATTACTCCTAAATCAAATTCGGATAAGAACGATCAAGCCGCGGCTGATTCGCGCTGCTTGGCCAGGGCGGCCAGGGCGCAAGCAAAGCCGGATACCGGGGCCTGCATGACGCCGAGCAGCCTGGCGAGCAACTCTTCACGGCCCGGGATCGAGGCCAAGGCCTGCACCCCCGCCTTGTCGAGCACCTTGCCCGCGTAAGCGCCGACCTTGAGCACCAGTTTGTCATTGCCCTTGGCGAAATCGTTCAGCACCTTCGCTGCCGCCACCGGATCCGCGGAAATGCCGTAGATCAGCGGGCCGGTCATTTGCTCGGCCAGGGGCGCGAAAGGCGTATCCGCCACCGCGCGACGCACCAGGGTGTTCTTCAGCACGCGCAGATACACGCCAGACTGACGGGCCTTGACGCGCAGCGCGGTGAGGTCTTCCACCTCGATACCCGCGTACTCGGCCAGGACGACGGTCTGGGCGTTGGCGAGCTGCGCCGACACCTCAGCCACGACGGCTTTTTTGTCTTCCAGATTGAGACCCATGAGGTCCTTCCTCCATTCAAGCCACACACGATGCCGACCCCGGAGGGCGGCATCACCCTTACGGCGACCTGATTCAGGAGCAACTTGCGTTAAACCTGTTCCGGGTGACGCCGTCTGCGTAGGGCGCGAACTGCTGCGATTAAATCTTCAGGGCGAGCCCCTCTGATCCCTACGGTCTTGGACAACCTGCCCGCCCCATGCCGGCGGCGGGCAGACCCAAACTTTTACTGCGCTTGCAGGCTGGACTGATCCACCCGCACACCAACCCCCATGGTCGAGGAGATGGCGACTTTCTTCATGTAGATACCCTTGGCACCGCTCGGCTTGGCCTTGTTCAGGGCCTCGACCAAGGCGCCGAGGTTTTCCTTCAGGGCATCGACGCCGAACGAGGCACGGCCGATGGTGGCGTGGACGATGCCGGCCTTGTCGGTGCGGTACTGGACCTGACCGGCCTTGGCGTTCTTCACCGCCTCGGTGACGTTCGGGGTCACGGTGCCGACCTTGGGGTTCGGCATCAGGCCACGCGGACCGAGGATCTGGCCGAGCTGGCCGACCACCTTCATGGCGTCCGGGGTGGCGATGACCACATCGAAATCCATCTTGCCGGCCTTGACCTCGGCCGCCAGGTCGTCGAAGCCGACGAGATCGGCGCCGGCGCCCTTGGCCGCCTCGGCGGCGGCACCCTGGGCGAACACGGCGACGCGCACGGTCTTGCCGGTGCCACGGGGCATGACCACGGAGCCACGGACCACTTGGTCGGATTTACGGGGGTCGACGCCCAGATTCACGGCGACGTCGACGGATTCATCGAACTTGGCGGTGGCCGCCTCTTTCACCATGGCCAGCGCTTCGTCCACGGTATAGAGCTTGTTGCGGTCAACCTTGGCCTTCAGGGCCTGCACACGCTTGGATTCCTTAGCCATGTCACACCCCCTCCACATTCAGGCCCATACTGCGGGCGCTACCGGCGATCGTACGGACAGCGGCATCCATGTCCGCAGCGGTCAGATCGGGCATCTTGGTCTTGGCGATCTCTTCGAGCTGGGCACGGGTCACCTTGCCGACCTTGTCGGTATGCGGCTTCGGGCTGCCCTTGTCGATGCCGGCTGCCTTCTTCAACAGAATGGTGGCCGGCGGGGTCTTCATCACGAAGGTGAAGCTCTTGTCCGCATAGGCGGTGATCACCACGGGAATCGGCAGACCCGGCTCGACGCCCTGGGTTTGGGCGTTGAAGGCCTTGCAGAATTCCATGATGTTGAGGCCGCGCTGACCCAGCGCGGGGCCGATCGGCGGCGAGGGGTTAGCCTTGCCGGCCGGCACTTGCAGCTTGATGTAGCCGATAATCTTCTTTGCCATGTTTCACTCCATTAAACGGGTTGTAACGGGACTGGCCGTCCCTCCCCAACACGGCCCGGTTGCCCGGGCCACTTCTCAGGCCTTTTGGCTCGCGCCGAAAAGCCTAAGTTCGCTCGCGCGAACTTAGGCTTTCTCGACCTGAGCAAACTCCAATTCCACCGGCGTTGCCCGACCGAAGATGGTGACGGAAACGCGCAGCTTGCTTTTGTCGTAGTTGACCTCTTCCACCGTACCGTTGAAGTCGGTAAAGGGGCCGTCGGTCACCCGCACCAGCTCGCCAGCCTCGAAGGTCACCTTCGGCCTCGGCTTCTCCACGCCCTCCTGAATCTGCTGCAGGATGGCCTGGACTTCCTTTTCGCTGATCGGCGACGGCTTGTTCGGCGTGCCGCCGACGAAGCCGGTCACCTTGGGCGTGCTTTTGACCAAGTGCCAGGAGGCATCGTTCATTTCCATCTGCACCAGGACATAGCCGGGATAGAACTTGCGCTCGGTGATGCTCTTCTGGCCGCCCTTCATCTCGACGACCTCTTCGACGGGCACCATGATCTCGCCGAACATGTCCTGCATGCCGGCGCGATCGATCCGCTCCTTCAGCGCACGCTGCACGCTTTTCTCGAAGCCCGAGTAGGCATGCACCACATACCACTGTTTCGCCATCAGTTCCCTCTGCCCATTAGCAGTTTGACAAGCCACAACAACACACCGTCCACCAGCCACAGGAACAGCGCCATGACCAGCACGAATAAGATGACCACACCGGTCATCTGCAAGGTCTCTTTCCGAGTCGGCCAAACGACCTTGCGCGCCTCATCGATCGACTCGCGACTAAACCCGAAGAAGGCACGGCCGGCCTCGGTAAACCAGGCCACGGCAACGGCCAAGCCGATGCCCGCCAAAACGGCCAGCACCCGAACCACGGTCGGACTGTCCGCCAGCAGGTAGAAGCCCGCCACGCCCGCCACCACCAGGAGGCCGGCAATCAGCAACTTGATCTTTTCCGCCATCTAACTCGTCTCTGGCCTAACCCTGTATGGTTGTTCATCTCAAAAATGGCAGGGGCAGAGGGAATCGAACCCCCAACCTTCGGTTTTGGAGACCGACGCTCTGCCAATTGAGCTATGCCCCTGCGGCAGAGACACCAAAGCGCCCGACGAGGGCGCTTTGGCTTCGAACACCTTTTAGATCAAGCGGTTACTCAATAATCTTCGCCACGACGCCGGCGCCGACGGTCCGGCCGCCTTCGCGCACGGCGAAGCGCAAACCTTCTTCCATCGCGATCGGCGCAATCAGGCTCACCGTGATCGACACGT
>JACAEC010000065.1 GCA_013389055.1 Hydrogenophilaceae bacterium | reverse complement strand
GGCGCGCTTTTGGTGGTCGACGCCTCGCAGGGCGTCGAGGCGCAGACCGTGGCCAACTTCTACACCGCGATCGAACTCGGGGTCGAGGTGGTGCCGGTGCTGAACAAGATCGACTTGCCCTCGGCCGACCCCGAGCGGGTGATCCAGGAGATCGAGGACATCGTCGGCATCCCGGCCGAGGACGCGGTGCGCTGCTCGGCCAAGACCGGCTTCGGCATCGAGGACGTGCTGGAGGCGGTGCTCGCCCGAGTGCCGGCACCTAAGGGCATTGAAGCCGCGCCGCTGAAAGCGCTGGTGATCGATTCCTGGTTCGACAACTACGTCGGCGTGGTGATGCTGGTGCGGGTGGTCGATGGCGCCCTCAAGGCCAAACAGAAGATCCGCCTGATGGCGGCCGGCGTCGAATATCTGGCTGAGCAGATCGGCGTGTTCACGCCCAAGTCGCAGCCGCGCGAGGTGCTGGCCACCGGCGAGGTCGGCTTCATCATCGCCGGCATCAAGGATCTCAAGCACGCCAAGGTGGGCGACACCGTCACCCTGGCGGCGCAGCCGGCGGCCGCGGCCCTGCCCGGCTTCAAGGAGATCAAGCCGCAGGTCTTCGCCGGCCTCTACCCGGTCGAGTCGCACGACTACGATGGCCTGCGCGATGCCCTGACCAAGCTGCAACTGAACGATGCCAGCCTGTTTTTCGAGCCGGAGACTTCGCAGGCCCTGGGTTTCGGTTTCCGCTGCGGCTTCCTCGGCCTGTTGCACATGGAGATCGTGCAGGAACGGCTGGAGCGCGAATACGGCCAGAACCTGATCACCACCGCGCCCTCGGTGGAATACGAGGTGGTGATGCGGGACGGCAGCCTGGTCGAGGTGGAAAACCCGGCGCGCCTGCCCGACCCGTCCAAGATCGAGGAGGTGCGCGAGCCGATCATCACCGCCACCATCCTGGTGCCGGAGGAGTATCTGGGCAACGTGATGACCTTGTGCAACCAGAAGCGCGGCAGCCAGGTCGACATGAAGTACATGGGCCGCCAAGTCATGCTCAAATACGACCTGCCCTTGAACGAGGTGGTGCTCGATTTCTTCGACAAGCTCAAATCCACCTCGCGCGGTTATGCCTCGCTCGATTACGAATTCAAGGAGTTCCGCGCCGACGACCTGGTCAAGCTCGACGTCCTGGTCAATGGCGAAAAGGTCGATGCCCTGTCGCTGATCGTCCACCGCTCGACCTCGCAGTATCGCGGCCGCGAGCTGGTGTCGAAGATGCGCGAACTGATCCCGCGCCAGATGTTCGACGTGGCGGTGCAGGCGGCCATCGGCTCGCACATCATCGCCCGCGAGACGGTCAAGGCCCTGCGCAAGAACGTGCTGGCCAAGTGCTACGGCGGCGACATCACCCGCAAGAAGAAGCTCTTGGAAAAACAGAAGGAAGGCAAGAAGCGGATGAAGCAGGTGGGCAACGTGGAGATTCCGCAGGAGGCCTTCCTGGCCATCCTCCAGGTGGGAGAGAAATAAGATGAATTTCGCGCTGATCCTGTTCGTCGCCCTGTTGATCTCCGGCGGCATCTGGCTGTTCGATGCCCTGGTCACCGGCAAGGGCCGGGCCAAAGACGCCAAGCTGCCGCTCCTGGTCGATTACGCCAAGAGCTTCTTCCCGGTCATCCTGGTGGTGTTCCTGCTCCGCTCCTTCCTGGTCGAGCCGTTCAAGATTCCCTCCGGCTCCATGCTGCCGACGCTGGAGATCGGCGACTTCATCCTGGTCAACAAGTATCAGTACGGCATCCGCCTGCCCATCGTGAACCAGAAGGTGATCGAGGTCGGCCAGCCGCAGCGCGGCGATGTCATGGTGTTCCGTTATCCCAAGGACCCGTCGCTCGACTACATCAAGCGAGTGATCGGCCTGCCCGGCGACGTGGTGGAATATCGCGAGAAGCAACTGATCGTCAACGGCCAGGTCGTGCCGCTCAAGCGCGCCGGAGAATACAACTACGTCGGCAGCGGCCTCAATTACATCTCGGGCCAGACCTATCAGGAGCAGTTGGGCGAGCACAATCATGTCGCCATGATCCAGCAGGAGGCACCGCCGGTCGTGGTGCACCAGGTCGAGGGCGATTTCCCCTATCGCGACAACTGCACCTACAATGAGCAAGGCTTCAAGTGCCGCGTGCCCGAGGGCCATTACTTCATGATGGGCGACAACCGCGATGCCAGCAACGACAGCCGCTACTGGGGCTTCGTGCCGGACCGCAACATCGTCGGCCGTGCCTTCATGATCTGGTGGAATTTCGGCCAGTTCGGCCGCATCGGCCACTTCATCGAATAGGAGGAGTCATGTCCAAGCAAAACGGTTTCAGCCTGATCGGCATGTTGCTGCTGGCCATCGTGGTCATCTTCGCCAGCGTCATGGCCCTGCGCGTCGTGCCGACCTACATCGAATACTTCACGATCAAGAAGATGGTCGAGGAAACCATGGCCCAGCCCAGCCTGGACAATGTCAGCGACGCCGAGATTCGCGAAAAATTCGGCAAGCAGCTCTCGATCAACAACATCACCCGGGTGACTTCGCGCGATCTGCTGATCGAACGCAGCTCGCAGGGCGTGGTGGCTAAGCTGTCCTATTCCGTGCGCCAGCCGCTGATGGGCCAGGCCAGCCTATGCCTGGATTTCGAGACCCAGGCCGGCGGCAAAGCGGGTCAATGACGGCGGACTTCGCGCGTCTCGAGTCGCGCATCGGCCATGCCTTCGCCCAGCGCGAGCTGTTGGAGCAGGCCCTGACCCATCGCAGCTATGCGGCCAAGAACAACGAGCGCCTGGAGTTCCTCGGCGACAGCGTACTCAATTGCGTGGTCGGCCTCATGCTCTACCGGCGTTTCCGGCAATTGCAGGAAGGCCAGCTGTCCCGGCTGCGCGCCAACCTGGTCAACCAGCAAAGCTTATGTGACGTGGCCCGCGGCATCGGCCTCGGCGCTTACCTGAAACTGGGCGAGGGCGAGTTGAAAAGCGGTGGCCCCGACCGGCCGTCGATCCTGGCCGACGCCCTCGAGTCCGTGTTCGGCGCGGTTTTTCTGGATGCCGGCTTCCCTGCGGTCGAGACCGTCATCGAGCGCCTGATGGGTCCGGCCGTGGTGGCCATCGACCCGGTCAGTCAGGGTAAGGATGCCAAGACGCTGCTGCAGGAGTGGCTGCAGGCACGCCACAAAGGCCTGCCCGATTATCAACTGGTGACGGTGGCCGGCCAGGCCCATGCCCAAGTCTTTACCGTCGAGTGCCGCATCGAACAGCTGGGCCTGCGCACCCAAGGCTCGGGCAACAGCCGCAAGGCCGCCGAGCAGGCCGCCGCCGGGGCGGCCTACGCCCAACTGACGGGCCAGTGAACGCCATGCGCACCGGCCTGATCGCCGTCGTCGGCCGGCCCAATGTCGGCAAGTCCACCCTGGTCAACCTGCTGGTCGGGGCCAAGGTCAGCATCACCTCGAGCAAGCCGCAAACCACGCGCGACCGCATCCTCGGCGTGCGCACCCTGAGCGACGCCCAATTCGTCTTCGCCGACACCCCCGGCTTCCAAACCCGCCACCGCAGCGCGCTCAATGCCGCGATGAACCGCACCGTCACCGAGACCCTGGCCGACATGGACGCCGTGGTCTGGGTGGTCGAGGCGCAGAAATTCACCGAGGCCGACCAGCAAGTGCTCAAGCTGCTGCCCAAGGGCCGGCCGGTCGTCCTGGTGGTCAACAAGATCGATCAGGTGGCCGACAAGCAGGCCCTGCTGCCGTTCCTCCAGAGCATGGGGCATCAGTTCCCGTTCGCCGCCATCGTGCCGGTATCGGCGCTGAAGCCGGAAGACGGCGACTACCTGCTCGAGGTGCTCAAGCCCCTGCTGCCCGAGGCGGCGCCGATGTTCGAGGAAGACGCCATCACCGACCGCAGCGAGCGCTTCCTCGCCGCCGAAATCCTGCGGGAGAAGGTGTTCCGCCTGACCGGCGACGAAATCCCCTATGCCGTCGCGGTGACCATCGAACAATTCGAGGAGGAGCCGTCCTTGAAGGTGGAGGGCGAGCGCGGCCTGGTCCGCATCGAAGCGACGATCTGGATCGAGCGCGAGGGCCACAAGCCCATCCTGCTCGGCAAGAAGGGCGAGAAGTTGAAACGTATTGCCACCGAGGCGCGCCAGGACATGGAGCGCCTGTTCGGCACCAAGGTCTTCCTCAACTGCTGGGTCAAGGTGAAGGGCGGCTGGACCGACAACATCGGCCTGCTCAAGCGCTTCGGTTACGGTTGACCATGGCCGAACGGATCGACGACGAAACCGGCCT
>JACAEC010000203.1 GCA_013389055.1 Hydrogenophilaceae bacterium | reverse complement strand
TGGTCATCGGCCTGTTCGTGGGCCTGGCCGGCGGCTCCTTCTCGGTGGGCATCGCCTACTGCGCCCGCTGGTTCGAGAAATCCCGCCAGGGCATGGCCATGGGCGTGTTCGGCGCCGGCAACTCCGGGGCGGCGGTGACCAAGCTGGTGGCCCCGGCCATCGTCGTGGCCTACGGCTGGACCATGGTGCCCCAGGTCTATGCCGCCGCCATGCTGGTGACCGCCCTCCTGTTCTGGTTCTTCACCTACGACGACCCGGCGCACAAGGTGCCGTCGCATGTCACCGTGCGCGAGCAGCTCCGCGCGCTCAAGGACCCGGTGGTGTGGAAGTACTGCCAGTACTACTCCATCGTCTTCGGCGGCTATGTGGCGCTCGCCCTGTGGATGACCAAGTACTACGTCTCCGAGTACGGCTTCGACCTGAAGACCGCCGCCCTGCTCGCCACCGCCTTTTCGCTCCCCGGCGGCGTGCTGCGCGCCGTGGGCGGCTGGCTGTCGGATCACTGGGGCGCGCACCGGGTGACCTGGTGGGTGCTGTGGGTGTCCTGGATCTGCCTGTTCCTCATGTCCTATCCGAACACCGAGTTCACCGTGCAGACCGTGAACGGTCCGCAGACCTGGCATCTGCACCTCACGGCCGAGGTGTTCACCGTGCTGCTGTTCATCGTCGGGGTGGCCTTCGCCTTCGGCAAGGCCAGCGTGTTCAAGTACATCTCCGACGACTACCCGCACAACATCGGCGTCATCTCCGGCATCGTCGGCCTGATCGGCGGCCTGGGCGGCTTCCTGCTGCCGATCATGTTCGGCGCCCTGGTGGACCTCACCGGCATCCGCACCTCGGCCTTCATGCTCATGTACGGCGTGGTCTGGGTGAGCCTGATCTGGATGTACTTCACCGAGGTGCGCAAGCTCGACCTGATGATGAAGCCCGCCCAGGCAGCGGACACCCTGGAATGACCCCGAACCCACCCGCAACCACGGAGAGATCAAGATGAGCACGAACATTCAGCAGTGGGACGTGGAGGACCCGAAGTTCTGGGAATCCACCGGCAAGAGGATCGCCAACCGCAACCTGTGGATCTCCATCCCCAGCCTGCTCTTGGGTTTTGCCATCTGGCTGATGTGGGGCATCATCACCGTGCAGATGCTGAACCTGGGCTTCCCCTTCACCAAGGAGGACATGTTCAGCCTGACCGCCATCGCCGGCCTGTCGGGGGCCACCCTGCGCATCCCGTCCTCCTTCTTCATCCGCATCGCCGGCGGCCGCAACGCCATCTTCCTGACCACGGCGCTGCTCATGATCCCGGCCATCGGCACCGGCATCGCCCTGCAGGACAAGGAAACGCCCCTGTGGGTGTTCCAGCTGCTGGCCCTGCTCTCGGGCATCGGCGGCGGCAACTTCGCCTGCTCGATGT
>JACAEC010000022.1 GCA_013389055.1 Hydrogenophilaceae bacterium | reverse complement strand
GTTCGTCGAAGAGAACTGGGAGTCGCCCACCCTGGGGGCGTGGGGGCTCGGCTGGGAAGTCTGGTTGAATGGCATGGAGGTGACCCAGTTCACCTATTTCCCGCAGGTCGGCGGCATCGACTGCAAGCCGCTCACCGGCGAGATCACCTACGGCCTGGAGCGCCTGGCCATGTACCTGCAGGGTATGGAGAACGTGTTCGATCTGGCCTACGCGCCTAACGTCAAATACGGCGACGTCTTCCACCAGAACGAGGTCGAGCAGTCGACCTACAATTTCGAGCACAGCGACGTCGAGTTCCTGCTCACCGCCTTCAACGCCCACGAGCGCCAGGCCAAGCACCTGATGGAAGAGAAGCTGGCTCTGCCCGCTTATGAGCAGGTGCTCAAGGCCGGCCACACCTTCAACTTGCTCGACGCCCGCGGCGCCATCTCGGTGACCGAGCGCGCCGCCTACATCGGCCGCATCCGCAACCTGGCGCGCAGCGTGGCCCAGAGCTATCTGGAGTCGCGCGCGCGGCTCGGCTTTCCCATGGCGCCCAAGGCCTGGGCCGACGAGGTGATGGCCAAGATCGCGGAGAAGGCAGCATGAAAACGAGCGCAAGCGAAGTTTCGGCGAAGGCTAATGTGCGCGAAGCGCACGTTAAGGCCGATAGGCCGGCCGGAGCCAACGCAAAGAACCTTCTCATTGAGCTATTCGTCGAGGAACTGCCGCCCAAGGCGCTGAACAAACTCGGCGACGCTTTCGCCGGCACCTTGTTCGAATCGCTCAAGGCCCAGGGCCTGGCCGCGGCCGACAGCGTGGCGACGCCCTATGCCTCGCCGCGCCGGCTCGCAGTTCACGTCACCGGCGTTGCCGCTCAGGCGGCAGACAAGCCGGTGTCGCAGAAGCTGATGCCGGCCAGCGTGGCGCTCGACGCCAACGGCGTGCCGACGCCGGCGCTACTGAAGAAACTGGCCAGCCTGGGCCTGGAAGCCTCGGTGGTGCCGCAATTGAAACGGGCGATGGACGGCAAGGCCGAGGCCCTGTTCTTCGACACCGTGGTCAAGGGCGCGACCCTCACCGAAGGCCTGCAGAAGGCCGTGTAGGAGGCACTGGCCAAGCTGCCCATCCCCAAGGTGATGAGCTACCAGTTGAGTGACGGTTGGAGCTCGGTCAACTTCGTGCGTCCGGCCCACGGCCTGGTCGCCCTGCATGGCACCGAGGTGGTACCGATTTCTGTGCTGGGTTTGGAAGCGGGCCGCGCCACCCAGGGCCACCGCTTCGAGGCCAAGGCGAGCCCGCTCAGCCTCAAGGATGCCGATAGCTACCCGGCACAGTTGGAGGTCGAGGGCGCGGTGATCCCGAGCTTCGCCAAGCGCCGGGCCGAGATCGCCCGCCAGTTGCAGGCGGCTGCGGCCAAGGTCGGCGGCGGGGCCAGGGCCATCGAGGACGAGGCCCTGCTCGACGAGGTGACCGCGCTGGTCGAGCGGCCCAATGTCCTGCTCGGCCGCTTCGATGCGGAGTTCCTCGCGGTGCCGCAGGAGTGCCTGGTCCTGACCATGAAGGCCAACCAGAAATATTTCCCGCTGCTCGATGCAGCCGGCAAGCTGACCAACCAGTTCCTGCTCGTCTCCAACATCAGCCCGGCCGACCCGTCGAACGTGATCGGCGGCAACGAGCGGGTGGTGCGCCCGCGCCTGGCCGACGCCAAGTTCTTCTTCGACCAGGACCGCAAGCGGCCGCTGGCCTCGCGCGTCGAGCGCCTGGGCAACGTGGTCTACCACAACAAGCTCGGCTCGCAACTGGAGCGGGTGCAGCGGATCAAAAAGCTCGCCGGTGAGATCGCCCGCCAGCTCGGCGCCAATGTCGAGCAGGCCGAGCGCGCGGCCTGGCTGGCCAAGGCCGATCTGTTGACCGACATGGTCGGCGAGTTCCCCGAACTGCAGGGCATCATGGGCCGCTACTACGCCCGGCACGACGGCGAGGCGGCCGAGGTGGCCGATGCCATCGAGGCCCACTACAAGCCGAAGTTCGCCGGCGACTCGGTGCCCGAGGGCAACATCGCGCTGGCCGTGTCGCTGGCCGACAAGCTCGACAGCCTGGTCGGCATCTTCGGCATCGGCCTGCTGCCTACCGGCGACAAGGACCCCTTCGCCCTGCGCCGCGCCGCGCTCGGCGTGCTGCGCATCCTGATGGAGCGGGAGCTGCCGCTGGATTTGATGGCCCTGCTGGAGACGGCCCGCACCCAGTTCGCTGGCGGCCTGGTGGCCGACAGCGTGGCGCTCGATGTCTTCCAGTTCATGCTCGATCGCCTGCGCGTGTATCTGAAGGACCAGGGCTACGCCGCCGACGAGGTGGAGGCGGTGGTGGTGCAACAGCCGACCCGCATCGACCGGGTGCCGGCCAAGCTGGCGGCGGTGCGCGAATTCCAGCAATTGCCGGAGGCCGAGGCCCTGGCCGCCGCCAACAAGCGCATCCAGAACATCCTGAAGAAGGCCGAGGTCAAGGCGGGCAATATCGAGTTGACCTTGCTGCAGGAAGGTGCCGAGCGCAGTCTGCACGAGCAATGGCAGGCGGTGAGACCGAAGGTCGAGGCGGCGCTGGCCGGGCTCGACTACACGGCGGCGCTCAAGGCCCTGGCCGGCCTGCGCGAGGCGGTCGACCGCTTCTTCGACGAGGTGATGGTGATGGTCGACGAGCCGCTGGTGCGCAACAACCGGCTGGCCCTGCTGGCCGGACTGGCCGGCACCATGAACAGCGTGGCCGATATCGGCCAGTTGTCGGGCCGATAATTCGAGGCGGCGGCCATGGCGACCGACTGGGATTACCGCATTTCCCTTTGGACCGCCGAGTTCGCCGATCCGGGCACCGAGGCGGCCTTCCGGGCCGACATCCAAGAGGTCTGGGCGAAGGCGACGCATTTGGCCTTGATGGTCGCCGCGCTGGTGTTTTTCGTCTTCACCGTCACCGATTACCTGAACATGGGAGCGGGTGCCGAATACAGCGTCGTCTTTTCCACCCGTCTGGCGGTCAGCCTGTTCGGCCTGGCCGCGGCCTTCTACGCCAAGCGTTTTGCTGCGCAACTGGTCAGCGGGCTCATTCCTACCGCCGTGGTGTTCACCGCCCTCTGCGCCTTCGTCCTGATCATCCCCTATCGGCCGTTCTCGCCCGGCTGGCACGGCATGAGCATGATGGCCATGCTGCTCGGCATCTATGTGTTCGTGCCCAACCGTTTTGTCCTGTCGGTCAGCATGGCCCTGCTCGGCACTGTGGGCTTTCTCTGGCAGGTGTTGAGCCATTTCTACATGGCAGCCAATTACGTGCTGACCCTGTTGTTGTTGATGTCGGTGATCAACCTGCTGGGTGGCATCACGGTCTATCGGGTAAACCGGATGCTGCGCGAGCAGTTCTGCACCGCCTCGACCCTGCGCGATGCGAACGAGCGGCTGTCCGGCGAGATTGCGGCACGCCAGCGGCTGGAGGCGGAACTGCGCGGGATGGCCCTGCGCGACGACCTGACCGGTGCGGCTAACCGCCGCCAGTTCTTCGATCAGGCGGAACGGGAGCTGGCCAGCGCTCGGCGGCAAGGCCAAGCCGTCTCGCTGCTCTTGCTCGATATCGATCATTTCCGCCAGATCAACGATCGCTATGGCCACGTCCGCAGCGACGAGGTGCTGCGCGCACTGACCGAGGCCTGCCGGGGCTGGCTGCAGGGAACGGAATGGCTGGCCCGCGTGGGTGGCGAGGAATTCGCCGTCCTGTTGACGGACGTCGGCCAGACCAATGCCCTCGAGCGGGCTGAGCGCCTGCGGCAAACTCTGGAGCACACGCCGGTCAATCTGGTCGATGCCACCTTGTACTTCACGGTCAGCGTCGGTGTGGCCGAGGCCCAGGCCGGCGAATCCCTCGGCATGCTCATGCGCCGAGCCGACAGCGCCTTGCACGCGGCCAAGTTGGCCGGCCGCAACCGGGTCATGAGCGCGAGTATCACAACTCCCGCTTGAGCCTTGTCCGCGCTGAGGTCAAAATAGGCCGAGTTGCCATCGCCATGCCGTCCATGAAACTTGTCATCCTCGACCGCGACGGGGTCATCAATTACGACTCCGATCAATTCATCAAGAGCCCCGATGAATGGAAACCCATTCCCGGCAGCCTGGAGGCGATTGCCGCGCTGAATCAGGCCGGTTTTCGCGTGGTGGTGGCGTCCAATCAATCGGGCATCGGCCGCGGCCTGTTCGACATGGCCACCCTCAATGCCATCCACGCCAAGATGCACAAGCTCACGGCCTTGGCCGGCGGCCGCATCGAGGCCATCTTCTTCTGCCCGCACCCGGCCGATTACCAGTGCGGTTGTCGCAAGCCCAAGGTGGGACTGTTCCAAGAGATCGCTCAGCGCTACCACATGGAGTTGAAGGGGGTGCCGGCGATCGGCGATGCCCTGCGGGATATGCAGGCGGCCGCCGAGGCCGGGGCGATGCCGATCCTGGTGCGCACCGGCAAGGGCAGCAAGACCCTGGCCAGCAATGAGCTGCCCAAAGGGGTCCGCATCTTCGACAACCTCGCCGATGCCGTGCAAGCCCTGATCAAGGAAATATGATTCTGCTGCGTAGCTCGATCTTCGCCGTCATTCAGGCGGCGTTCACGGTGGTGTTTGGTCTTGCCGCCCTGTTGGCCCTGCCCCTGCCGCGGCTGGCCCGCTATCGGGTGATCACCCAGTGGGCGCGCTTTGTCATCTGGCTGGCAGGTTGGCTGCTCGGCATCCGCTATCGGGTCGAGGGCTTGGAGCATCTGCCCAGCCGGCCCTAGGTGATCCTGGCCAAGCACCAGTCGGCCTGGGAGACCATCGCCTTCCAGCGCATCTTTCCGCCGCTGTCCTTCGTCTTGAAGCGGAATCTGCTGTACATCCCCTTCTTCGGTTGGGGCTTGGCCCTGTTCAGCCCGATTGCCATCGACCGCGCCGCCGGCCGAGAGGCTTTGCGCCAGATCGAGGAGCAGGGCCGGCAACGCTTGCAACAAGGCTTCTGGGTGTTGATCTTCCCGGAGGGCACCAGGATGCCGCCGGGTGAAACCGGCCGCTATCAAATCGGCGGTGCCTGGCTGGCGGCCAAGGCCGGCGTGCCCGTGGTGCCGGTGGCGCACAACGCCGGCGAGGTCTGGCCCAAGAACGCCTTTCTCAAGCGGCCCGGCCTGGTGACCGTGCGCATCGGCCCGTCCATTGCCACCGCCGGGCGCAAGCCGGGCGAGGTGTTGGCCGAGGCTGAGGCCTGGATCGAGGCCGAGATGAAGCGTCTGCCGCATGCCGTTTAGACGGTCGATCCTGCGCGAGGCCGAGCAGCGCGAGTTGCGGCTGGGTGACACGGTGGTCGCCTACACGCTCAAGCGCAGTTCCGCCCGCCGTAGCCTGGCATTGAGGGTGAGCGAGGCGGGCGAGGTGACGGTCAACGCTCCCTTGCGCATGGCTTGGCGGCATATCGAGGCATTCCTGGCCAAACACAGCGATTGGCTGCGCCAGCGGCTGCAGGCGGTGCGCGATGAAGGCAGCCGTTGGCACGAGGGCATGGCCTTGCCTTACCTTGGCCAGGTGCGGGTCCTGAGCCTGGCGCCGGATGCGCTGCCCTGCGTTTTTCCCCTGGCCGACCGCATGATCGTCGGCGGCAGCCCCGAGGCGGTGCCTCAGGTGGTGACCGAGTGGTATCAGGCCGAGGCCGAGCCGCTGCTGCGCGAGCGCCTGGCCCTGCACGTCGAGCGCATCGGCCAGCGCATGCCGCGTTTTCGCATGACCGGCGCTACCAGCCGCTGGGGCAGCCTGTCGCCGACCGGCGTCTTGAGCCTGAACTGGCGCTTGATCAAGGCCAGCCTGGCCGAGATCGATTACGTGATCTGCCACGAACTGGCCCATGTCCGGGTGCCCAATCATTCCCGCGCCTTCTGGCGCGAGGTGGCGGCGCTCTACCCGGACTTCGAGCCGGCCAAGGATCAGTTGCGCCGCAACGGCGCCCTCTACTTCCAGTTTTGAAAGGGCTATGACCATGCGGATGTTGCATACCATGCTGCGGGTGGGCGATCTGGAGAAATCGATCGCCTTCTATACCGAGGTGCTGGGCATGAAGCTCTTGCGCCGCAAGGACTATCCGGACGGCAAGTTCACCCTGGCCTTCGTCGGCTACGGCGGCGAGGACGACCACACGGTGCTGGAGCTGACCTACAACTGGGGCGTCGACAAATACGAACTGGGCACGGCCTTCGGCCACCTCGCCATCGAAGTCGACGATGCCTACCAAGCCTGCGAGGAGGTGAGCCAAAAGGGCGGCAAGGTGGTGCGGCCGGCCGGCCCGATGAAGCATGGGTCGACCGTCATCGCCTTCGTCGAAGACCCCGACGGCTACAAGATCGAATTCATCCAGAAGGGCACGCGCGGCTAGCTGCGCCCGCTTTGCGCCAGATCAGCGGATGAGGCCGCGAATGGCCTCGTAGAGTTCTTCCTGATGGATGGGTTTGGCCAGATAGCCATCCATGCCTTCTTGCAGGCAGCGTTCCCGGTCGCCGGGCAAGACGTTGGCGGTGAGGGCGAGGATGGGGACATGGCCGCCGCGGGCCCGCTCAAGTTCACGGATGCGCCGGGTGGCCTCGATGCCATCCATTTCCGGCATCT
The DNA here is from genome assembly GCA_013389055.1 of Hydrogenophilaceae bacterium. Classification (GTDB taxonomy): domain Bacteria; phylum Pseudomonadota; class Gammaproteobacteria; order Burkholderiales; family Thiobacillaceae; genus Sulfuritortus. The sequence continues at coordinate 19,886 of JACAEC010000022.1, read as the reverse complement.
GCATGTCCATCAGAATCAGGTCGTGGCTGCCCTGTTGCCACAATTCGACTGCTTCCCGGCCGTCGTTGGCCAAGGTCACTTGGTGACCGGCCTTCTTGAGCAGGCTGAGGGCGAGTTTCTGGTTGATGGCATTGTCTTCGGCCAGCAGGATACGCAAGCCTTTGGCCGTCGCCTCTTCGGCGGCTTGATCTGTTTGGCCGGGGGGTTTAGTCCCGGCCTGCTCCAGGCTTTCCAGGAGGATGGCTAGCAGGGCGGAACAGGTGACCGGCTTGATCAGGTGGCTGGTGATGTTGTGGACCCGGCAGCGTTCGAGGTTGGTCTTGATCTGGATGGGCGGCAACAGCATCACCGGCGTGGCCGAGCTTAACTCCCTCAGCCGATCGGCGAGGGCGAAACTGTCGAGGTGTCCCATGGCGGCGTCGATCAAGAGAAAATCGTAGCCCAGCCCGGCCTGTCGGGCATGCATGATCGCGGCTTCGGCGCTGGTAGCGCTGGTATGGGCCTGGGCCCGCAGGCCCCAGGATTGGAGCAGGCGAGCGATGACCTGGCCGGCGCTGGCATTGTCATCGACGATCAGGGCCGACAGCCCGGCCAATGCCTGCGGCACCTGCTCGGCCAGGCCGGCGACAAGGCCGCACTGCACCGTAAATTGGAAGTTGCTGCCCTGGCCGGGTTGGCTTTCCACCCAAATCCGTCCCCCCATCATCTCGACCAGCCGGCGGCAGATGCTCAGCCCCAGGCCGGTGCCGCCATATTTTCGGGTGGTCGAGATATCGGCCTGGCTGAACGAATCGAAGATCGAATCGAGTTTCTCCTGGCTGATGCCGATGCCGGTATCGCGCACCATGAAATGGAGTTCGGCGCGATCGGCTTCGCGCTGGCGCAGGCTGACCGATAGCACGACCTCGCCCATATCCGTGAACTTGAGGGCGTTGCCGAGCAGGTTGAGCAGGACCTGACGCAGCCGGGTCGGATCGCCGACCAGGCCATCCGGCACATCGGGTGCGATATCGAGGATGAGTTCGAGCCCCTTTTGGTCGGTGCGAAAGGCCAGGGTCTTCACCATTTCCCCGACCAAGTTCCGCAGGCGGAAGGAGATCTGCTCGATCTCCAGGCGGCCGGCTTCGATCTTGGAAAAGTCGAGAATGTCGTTGATGATGGCCAATAGGGCTTCGGCCGAGCTGTGGGCCATTTCGATGTATTCGCGCTGCTCGGCGGTCAGCCGGGTATCCAAGGCCAGTTCGGTCATGCCGATGACGCCGTTCATCGGCGTGCGGATTTCATGGCTCATCATGGCCAGGAAGTCGCTCTTGGCCCGGTTGGCCTGTAGCGCCTGGTCGCGGGCGGCGATCAATTCTTTTTCGAAACGGACGACATTGGTGATGTCGTCGAAGCTGAACACCCGGCCGATGGCTCGGCCATGCATGTATTGGGGGCCCGACTGGTATTTGAACACACGGCCGTCGACCAGTTCGGCAACGCCTTCCCGGCTGAGGTCGGGATCACTGTAGAGTTCATCGAATGCGGCCTGCAAGCTGGCAGGGTCGGCGGTCTGGCCCATGATATGGGCCAGGATGGCGGCATCGTCGTGATTTGCCAGGATCGATTCGGGGATGTTCCACAGGTTGGCGAAACGGTGATTCATGTTGACGATGCTGCCATCCAGGCTCGTCACCAGGATGCCTTCGGCAGCCGATTCGAAGGTCGCCTTGAGTTGCGAAGCCAGTTGGTCGGCGGTTTCCTCCATGGCCCGACGACTGGTGATGTCGGAGGCGGAGATCATGATGTAGGCGGTTCCGTTGATCTCGACCCAGTTGATGTTTTTCTCGACGGCCAGGCTGTGGCCGTCGCGGCGGCGATATTCGGTCTCGACCAGGCTGGCCGGCGTGAACTGGCCCTGCGCGACATCTTCCCAATAGAACTGATCGGCGAGCTGATCTTCGATCGCCTGAATCGGCAGGCCGACGATTGCCGCCTGTTCGTAACCTAAGGCAAGACAGGCCCGCTGATTGGCCGCGAGGATGACCAGTTGCTTCGGGTCGACCGCCAGCAGCAACTCCTTGGAAGCATCGGTCATTGCGCGGGCGATCAGCGCATCTTGTGCGGCTCGATTCATGGCTTATCTCGGGCTGGCGCCTGAGCTTTGGCTCGCCTCGTCGAAATAGTAGGTGATGCGCTTGCGCGGGCTGAGGTAATTGTAAACGTCTTGGGGCAACTGGGCCGGCCGCAGCGTCTTGCTGATGGAGAGGGTAGGCTCGTTCTCCAAATCGATGAGCATGGCCTCCTCTTTCGGAATGGCGGCATCGTAGACCACGACCGTTGGCTTCAGCGGCTTGTTGGTGTTGACCGAGGCCACGATGGCCCACATCTCGTTCGACAGCCTGACCACGGTGCCCGGCGGGTAGACGCCCATGGTGTGGATGAAGGACTTCAGGATGTCCGCATCGAACAGGTGGCGTTGCTTGGCGAACATCGAGGAGATGGCTTCGTAGGGCGTCAGCGAATTGAGCGGATTGACCTGGTTGCACTGGTTGTCGAAGCTGTTGATGACGGCGACGATCCTGGTCAGCCTTGCGATGGCGGCGCTGGCGAGACCATCCGGATAGCCGCTGCCGTCCATGAGCTCGTGATGATGGCGGATGATGTCGATCACGGCGGGCGCCAGGCCGAGGCTGCGGCCGATTTCTTCGCCGTAGACGGGGTGCTGGGCGAGGAAGTTCTGCTCCGGCTTGGTCAGCGGCTGGGTCTTGCGCAGCAGATTGTCGGGAATCTTGGTCTTGCCGATGTCGTGGAACAGCGAGCCCATGCCGACCAGCAGGATTTCCTCCTTCGGCAGCGCCATCTCCTTGGCCAGGATCATGGCCAGAATCGAGACGTTCAGCGAGTGGTGATAGACGTCCTCGCCGGCCACCTTGTCATTCATGGCATAGATGGCGACATCTTTTTCGGTCAGTAGGCTGTCGGCCATTCTGCCGATCAGGGCAACGGCATTGGCCACGCTTTCCTTGGGTTGGGAGAACAGCGTCTGGTTGATGTGCCTGATGGCGTTGACGCTTTCCAGCAGCAATTTTTCGCATTTCAGCACCGATTGATGGTGCAGGTTGAGTCGTTCGACCCGTAGCCGCTTGGCCTCCAGGGCCGCCCGCTCCTCCGGGGTTGGTTGTGGACTGGCCTCTTCGGTTGGCGCTTCGGCTTGGCCGGCGAGTTCCTGGGGCTTGGCGCTGCTTTTCGCCGGATAGTAGCGAACCTGTTTCAGACCTAGCCGCTTGATGGTCTGGATCTGCCCTTCGTCGCTGATCTTGAAGGTATTGGAGATGAAGGGATGATCCATCCAGCCGAGGTCGAGGCTGATATAGAGGCCGACCCGAAGCTGGGCGACGTCGATGAGTGCGGATTCTTCCTGATGGCTCACTGGTGGGCGCTGTTCTGCGAGATGGCTTGATTGGACAAAAGACTACGGCATTCTAGCCCGCCTGGCTTGCTGGCTGCACTACCTAAGTAATTGACTAATCTCGGCAAACTCGGCAACCGAGAGGGTCTCGCCACGGCGGCCGGGGTCGATGCCGAGCGCCTCCAACTGCTCGGCCCCGACCAGGCCTTTGAGGGTGTTGCGCAGGGTTTTGCGCCGTTGGCCGAAGGCGCGGGCGACGACCTCGGAGAAGGCCTTGGCATTGGTGTAGGCCACGGCCTCGGGCGGCAGCGGGGCCAGGCGGACCACCGCGGAGTCGACCTTGGGCGGCGGATTGAAGGCCCCGGGCGCCACGTTGAACAGCTTGGCCACCCGGAAGCGGGCTTGGAGCATGACCGATAGTCGGCCGTAGTCTGGGGTGTCGGGCTGGGCGGCCATGCGGTCGACCACCTCTTTTTGCAGCATGAAGTGCATGTCGCGGATTTGGCCGGCGTAGTCGGCCAGGTGGAACAGCAGCGGACTGGAGATGTTGTAGGGTAGGTTGCCGACCACGCGCAGGTCTTGCCCCAAGCTGCCGAAGTCGAACTTCAAGGCATCGCACTCATGCACCGTCAGTCGGCCGCTGTCGAACTCGCTGCGCAGGCGGGCCACCAGGTCGCGGTCGAATTCCACCACATGCAGGTGTTTGAGTTGCCCCAGCAAGGGCCGGGTGAGTGCGCCCAGGCCGGGGCCGATTTCCACCATGTGGTCGTCGGGCTTTGGCGCGATGGCCGTGACGATCTTCGCCAGGATGCCCGGGTCATGCAAAAAATGCTGGCCCAGCGATTTGCGCGGGCGGTGCGTTGCGCTGGGTTCGGTCATGGTCAGGTTTGGGCCGATCGCCGTTGGGCCATCTGCCAAGCCAGATCGATGGCGGCGCGCAGGATGCCGTCGTCGACCCGGCCGGTGCCGGCGAGATCGAGGGCGGTGCCGTGATCGACCGAGGTGCGCACGATGGGCAGGCCGAGTGTCACGTTGATGCCCTCGCCGAAACTGGCGTGCTTGAGCACCGGCAGGCCCTGGTCGTGGTACATGGCGAGCACGGCATCGCTCTGGGCAAGGTATTTGCGCTGGAACAGGGTGTCGGCCGGCAGGGGGCCGGTGAGATGCATGCCTTCGCTGCGCAAGGCGGCGAGCACCGGCTCGATGACCTCGATCTCCTCCCGGCCAAGGTGTCCGCCCTCGCCGGCGTGCGGGTTGAGGCCGGCGACCAGGATGTGCGGTGCGGCAATGCCGAAGTCATGCCGCAGGGCTTGGTGCAGGATGCGCAGGGTTTCTCTGAGCGCCTCGCGGGTGATGGCGGCGGCGACGTCTTTCAACGGCAGGTGGGTGGTGACTAGCGCCACTCGCATGCCGGCCCCGGTGAGCATCATGACCACGCGCGGGGTGTGGGTGAGTTCGGCCAGGAATTCGGTATGGCCGGTGAAGGGCAGACCGGCATCGTTGATGATGCCCTTGTGCACCGGGCCGGTGACCAGGCCGGCAAATTCGCCGGCAAGACAGCCTTCGGTGGCTCGACGCAGACCGGCCAGGACGTAGGCCGAGTTGGCCGGGTTCAGCCGGCCGGGCTCGGCGGCCTGAGGCAAGGGCAGGGAGAGCAGGCTGAGCGGTGCATGGGCCTCGGCCGCGTAGTCGGGCAGGGCGCAGGGCAGGCCGAGTTGTTCGGCGCGGGCCTCGATCAGTGCCCGGTTGGCCAGGATGACCAGGGGGATCGCCTCGGGCGGGCGCTGCGCGAGCAGGGCGCAGAGGTCGGGGCCGATGCCGGCCGGCTCGCCGGCAGTGACGATCAGGGGTGCCCGGCCTGGCCTTGGCCTGGACTCAGGGGAGGGCATGCCTCAGTCTTCCAGACGAATTTCCACGTAGGCGCTGTCGCGAATCTGGCGCACCCAGCTATCGAAGGCCTCTTCGCTCTTGCGCTCGCGAATGGCGCGGCGCGCGTCCAAGCGTTTGCGTTCCTGGGTGACGTCCTGGTCGCGACGTTCGAGCACCTGGATCAGGTGCCAGCCGAACGGCGATTGGATCGGTTCCGAGACCTCGCCCGGCTTCAGGCTGTCCATGACACGCTCGAATTGCGGCACGGTATCGCCCGGATTGAGCCAGCCCAGATCGCCTCCCTTGGTGGCGGAAAGATCGTCCGAGTGGAGCTTAGCCAGTTCGGCGAAGTCCTGGCCGTTGTCGATGCGTTCCTTGAGTTGGGTCAGGCGGTTCTTGGCATCCTGGTCGCTGACCACCTCGTTGGTCTTGATCAGGATGTGGCGGGCGTGGGTCTGGCGGATGACCAGGGTGGCATTCTTGCCGCGCAGGTCGATCAACTTGAGGATGTGGAAACCGTTGGGGCTGCGCAGCACTTCCGACACTTGGCCCGGCTTCAGCGCCTTGGCGGCATCGACATAGAGGCTGGGCAGTTGGCCTTCGTTGCGCCAGCCGAGTTGGCCGCCTTCCATGGCATTTTGAGCATTGGATGTAGCGGCCGAGACCTGGGTGAAATCGGCGCCGGCCTTGAGCTCGGTCAGGGCCTTGTCGGCCTTGGCCTTGAGCGCCTGCAGGCGGTCGGGTGAAGCGCCGTCCGGGGTGGTGATCAGGATGTGGGCCAGCAGGTATTCGTTTTGCTGGCTGTCTTTCAGGGCGGGATTGGCCAGGAAGTTGTCGATCTCGGCCTCGGTGACGGTCACCCGGTTGTCGACTTCGCGCTCGCGCAGTCGGGCGATGGCCATCTCGGTGCGGATCTGTTCGCGGAAGGCGTTGAAGTCGGCGCCATCCTTTTCCACGGCGGCCCGAAAGGCGGCCAGGTCCATGCCGTTCTGCTGGGCGATGCGGCTGATGGCCCGATCCAGCTGGGTGCCATCGATGCGGATGTTGGTTTCCTCGGCTCGCTGCAACAGGGCCTGTTCGGTGATCATGCGCTCCAGCATCTGTTTTTCCAGAATGCGCCTGGGCGGTGCCGCGGTCTTCTGGCGTGTCAACTGCCGCATGACCTGATCGACCCTGGCGGCCAGTTCATATTCGGTGATGACGCTGGTATTGACCACGGCAACGATGCGGTCGATGGCCTTGGGCTCTTTGGGCGCCGCCTGACCTGGCATGCCATAGAGCAGGGCGATGCAAGTCAAGGCGGTCAGAAAATTAAGGGAGATTGAACTCGTCGCTCTTTGCATATCCGGGGATGCTCCGTTTCAAGAGTTCCAACGGGTTGGGACCGAGTTTAGTCAGGTCACGCAATTCCAGTTGGATGAAGAAGGCGTTGCTGGTCTCGGTTTCAGTCAGGGCCAGGCGTTGCAGGAGGCCGCGCACAGACCAGCAGCCGGCATTGTATTCGAAGCCGGCCAGGGCCTCGACCATGCGGTCGTCGCGGAAGGAGTAGTTGATCCGGCCGACGCCGTACCACTTCGGGGCCAAGGGCCATTGGCCGGAGAGGTCGATCTGGTCGATGCTGTTCTGGGTGAAGCGATAGTCGGCATTGAGCACCCGGCCGGGGCCGTCGCGGTAGAAGGCGCCGAGGCTGAAGCGGGTGGTTTCGTCGGTGTCGGCGTTGTACTGCAGGCCGCTGGCGATGCGCAGCTGCTTGGTCAGCTGGCCCGAGACGATGGCCAGGATGTCGCTGCTGTCGGCGCTGCGCGGGGTCATCCCGGGCAGCACCACGCGCTGGTCGCTGAAATAGTAGCGCTGGCCGACGGTGACCTGCAGCCGCTCGACGCCGCTTTGGTTGTCCAACAGGCGCGAGGTGAGGGCCAGGGTGACCTGGTCGGCGTCGTTGATGCGGTCGATGCCGGCGTACTGGTTCTCGCTGAACAGGGTGTAGAGGCTGGCGTCCCTCAGACCGGTGTCGAACACCGGCAGTTGCGATTGGTCGCGGTAGGGGATGTTCAGGTAATAGAGCCGGGGCTCCAGGGTCTGGATGAAGCTGTTGCCGGCGAATTCCCAGTCGCGTTCCAATTGCAGGCCGGCATCGACGCTGAAGATGGGCAGACTGCGGGTGCGATCGAGTTCGCCACTCGGGTTGCGCTCCAGCTCATAACGGGTCAGGTGCAGGCCGAGCTTGGGCGTCACATAGGCGTAGCTGGTCTGGAAGGGCAGGCTGACACTGGGATAGGCATGGAGACGGTCGCCTTCAGCGTGGTCGATTAAGGAATGGGTGAAGCGGACGTATTCGCCGGTGAGGCTGACATCGACCGGATAGCCGCCCGGCTGCTGCCGCGCGGCGTTCAGCGTGATTTGCGGCAGGCGGTGATAAAGCGGGGCGGTATTGAGGGTCTGGAAGGTCTGAGCCCGGCCGGTGGCCGACCACCAACCGCCGTTGTAGCTCAGGCTGCCTTCCTGGACCAGGTTGACCTGGGAGGTCTGGTTCACCGAGCCGCCGAGATCGGTGAAGTAGTTGTCGTCGGAGACTCGGGCGACGTTCAGATTGCCGGACCAGTGGGCATCGAACTGCTGGCTATGCTGAATCTGGCCGAAGTAGCGGTCGCGTTCGGCGGTCTCGTCGTTGGCCAGGTAATCGAAATTGACTTGGCCATTGTATTTGCGGTCCAGATAGCGGTATTCCGCCCCCAGCTGCATGCCCCGTTTGGACATGTAATGCGGGGTGATGGTGGCGTCCTGGTTGGGCGCGATGTTCCAGTACCAGGGGGCGGCGAATTCGAGGCCGCGCTTGTCCGAGGTGCCGAACGAGGGGGTGAGGAAGCCGGTCTTGCGCTTGTCATCCAGGGCGAAGTCCATCCAGGGCGTATACAGGATGGGCGTGCCCAGGTATTCCACGCGCACGTTGCGCGCCGTGCCCAGGCTTTCGATGTAGTCGAGCTTGAGGTCCTGGGTGCGCAGGATCCAGTCCTCGTTGCCGACCGGGCAACTGGTATAGGTGGCGGCAGTCAGGTGATAGCGGTCCTCGCCCTCGAACTGGAGCACGGCCGCATCGCCGCGGGAATATTGGCCCTTTTCGCCGTGGCTCTCGTAACGCATCGGCCGCAACTCGCCCAGGTGGGTGGTCAGTTGCAGTTGCAACTCGTCGCCCTCGAGCCGGGTGCGAGCGCGGGTGAGCACGACATTGCCCTTGGCGTGCAAGCGGTCCTCGGGCTGGTGGTAGCGCATCCAATCGGCCGCCAGGCTTTCGTCTCGGCGCCGCAGGACGACTTTGCCTTCGGCCTCGACATACTGGCCTTCAACCCCTGAGAGCCGGTCGGCATCGATGAATACCGGCAAAGGTTCCTGGCTGGCTTGGCTACTGGGAACCGGCAGCAGGGATTTCGAGGATTTCAGTATTAGGCCGGGTTCGGCGGCAAGCGTCCCGCAGCTGATTGCTACCAGAGAGACTGGCATTAGCATGAGGCGCTTGGGCGGCATGAGATCGGGTGCGGGTGCTAGAATGGTTCGGGTTTATTTGGGGCGGATTATCGCCCGGAACGAAATTAAATGGAAAGAATAGAAAGATTGCAGCAGTGGACCGGCTCGGTCCTGCCTTCCGCGTTGGTCGGTTTTGAGGTGGCTTCGGCCGATGCCAGCTTCCGCCGCTACTTTCGGGCCAGGACCGCGGCCGCCAGTTATATCGTCATGGATGCCCCGCCCAGCCATGAGGATTGCCGGCCCTATCTGCACATCGCCCGCCTGTTCCGGGCGGCCGGCGCCAATACCCCGGAGATCCTGGCCGAAAACCTCGCCGAGGGCTTCCTGCTGCTGTCCGACTTTGGCAACACCACCTATCTCGCCGCGCTTACCTGCCAGAGCGCAGGCGCCCTTGCAGGTTCCCTCACCCCAACCCTCTACCCTGAAGGGCATGAATCCCGGGGGCAGAGGGAGCAATCGCTGAGCCAAAATCGAGTCGACGACGAGACGGCCGATCGGCTCTATCTCGATGCCAACGCCGCCCTGATCCGGATTCAATCAGCCAGCCGACCGGGCGAGTTGCCGGACTACGATGAGGCCCTGCTGTTGCGGGAGATGCGCCTGTTCCCGGAGTGGTATCTGGGCCGGCATCTGCAGATCGAGTTGAGCGCCGAGCAGAACGCGCTGCTCGACAGCACCTTCCGTGCCATCCTCGACAACAACCTGGCCCAGGCCAAGGTCTACGTCCACCGCGACTGGCATTCGCGCAACCTGATGGTGACCGAGCCCAATCCCGGCGTGCTGGATTTTCAGGATGCAGTCTACGGCCCGATCAGCTACGACCTGGTGTCGATCTACAAGGACGCCTACATCCATTGGGAAGAGGAGCGTGTGCTGGACTGGGTGATCCGCTACTGGGAGGCGGCGCGCAAGGAGGGGCTGCCGGTACCGGCCGACTTCGCCGACTTCTACCGCGACTTCGAGTGGATGGGCGTGCAGCGCCACATCAAGGTACTGGGCATCTTCGCTCGGCTCTATCATCGAGACGGCAAAGAGGGCTACTTGAAGGACATGCCCTTGGTCATGCATTACCTGCGCCAGGCCTGCGGGCGCTACAACGCCCTGGCCCCCTTCCTGCGCTTCCTCGACGAGCTGGAAGGCCGGCAGGCGGCAGTGGGGTACACCTTTTGAGCGTGAGGAGTAAGGCGATGCCTTACAAGGCGATGATCTTGGCTGCGGGCTTAGGTGAGCGCATGCGCCCACTGACCGACCACACGCCCAAGCCCTTGCTCCAGGCCGGCGGCAAGCCCCTGATCGTTTGGCAGATCGAGCGGCTGAAGCGGGCCGGATTCGACCATCTGGTCATCAATCACGCCCACCTGGGCATGCAGATCGAAACCACGCTCGGCGACGGCGCCGCTTACGGCGTGGCCATTGCCTATTCCGACGAAGGCGTGCCACTGGAGACCGCCGGCGGCATCGTCACCGCGTTGCACCTGCTGGGCAACGCACCCTTTGCCGTGACCAACGGCGATGTCTACACCGAATTCGATTACGCTCGGCTGTTGCCGGTGCTGCAGGACATGGCCGGCAATCCCGGGCACTTGGCCCACCTCGTTCTGGTCGACAACCCGGCGCATCACCCGCAGGGCGACTTCGTATTGGATGGCGCCAAGGTCGCGCAGGACGGCGCGGGCAAACTCACCTTCTCCGGCGTCGGCTGTTACCGGCCCGAGCTGTTCGCCGGCATCGCGCCCAGGACCAAGGCGGCGCTGGCGCCCTTGCTGCGCCAGGCCATGGCGCGCGGCCAGGTCAGCGGCGAGTATTTCACCGGGCGCTGGGAGGATGTCGGTACGCCGGAGCGCCTGGTCGCGCTCGACCGCCAACTGGAGCAGCGCCATGTCGCTTGAAAACAAGTTTTGGCTAAATAGAGCCAAAACGCCGTTTCGGTGGAGGCTAACATGAGCGAAGCGAATGTTAAGCCCGCGCAAGCGGGCGGCCAGAGCCAAGTTGAAGTCTTCCGCAAACGACGCGAGCGCGTGCTGGAACAGATCGGCGAAGGCGTGATGGTGATCGCCACCGCGCCCGAGGCCGTGCGCAACCGCGACGCCCATTATCCCTATCGCTTCGACAGCTATTTCTATCACCTCACCGGCTTCGCCGAACCCGAGGCGGTGCTGGTGCTGGTGGCCGGAAAGTCGCCGCAGCAAATCCTGTTCTGCCGGGAGAAAAACGAAGAGCGCGAAATCTGGGACGGCTTTCGCCATGGCCCGGCGGCGGCGCGCGAGGACTTCGGCTTCGATGCCGCCCATGCCATCGAGGAGCTGGACGAGGTACTGCCGCAACTCTTGGAGAACCAGCCGGCCCTGCGCTATGTGATCGGCCGCGACCTGGCTTGGGACGAGCGGGTGCTGGCTTGGCTCAACAAGGTGCGTGGCAAGGCCCGCAGCGGGGTGCAGGCACCGGAGACACTGATCGATGCCCGCAGCCTGCTCGACGAGCTGCGCCTATTCAAGGACGACCACGAACAGGCCATGATGCGCCGGGCAGCGGAGATCTCGGCGGCCGCCCACGTTGCCGCCATGCGAGCCACCCGGCCCGGCCGCAGTGAGCACGAGATCGAGGCGGAACTGCTCTACGAATTCCGTCGTCAGGGTGCCGAGGCACCGGCCTATACGTCCATTGTCGCCGGTGGCGCCAATGCCTGCGTGCTGCATTACGTTTTCAACAACCAGCCGCTCAAGGCCGGCGATCTCTTGCTGATCGACGCCGGGGCCGAATATCGCGGCTATGCCGCCGACATCACCCGTACCTTCCCGGTGAGTGGAAAATTCAGCGGCCCGCAACGCGATGCCTATGAGATCGTGTTGGCCGCCCAGGCCGCAGCGATCGCGCAAGTGGCGCCGGGCCGCTCCTGGCAGGCGCCGCACGATGCGGCGGTCAAGGTGCTCACCCAGGGCATGGTCGACCTCGGTCTGCTCCAGGGCGAGGTCGACGGCTTGATCGAGAGCGAGGCCTACAAGCGTTTCTACATGCACCGCACCGGCCACTGGCTGGGGCTGGACGTGCACGACGCCGGCGAATACAAGCAGGGCGGCGAATGGCGGAAATTGCAGCCGGGTATGACCCTGACTGTGGAGCCCGGCCTCTATATCCGGTCGGCCGAGGACGTGCCCGAGGCCCTGTGGAATATCGGCATCCGCATCGAGGACGATGCGCTGGTCACCGAATCGGGCTGCGAGATATTGACCCATGGCGTGCCCAAGTCGGTGGCCGAGATCGAAGAGGTGATGCGACATGACTGATCATGTCGATATTGCGGTGGTGGGCGGCGGCCCGGTCGGCGCCGCGCTGGCTGCGGCCTTGGCGGGCAGCGAATACAAGATCACAGTACTGGAGGCACGCAAGGATCTGACCGCGCAGGACCCGCGCGCCATCGCCTTGTCCCAGGGTGCGCGGCTGATCCTGGAACGCATCGGCGCCTGGTCGACCCTGGCCGATATGGTGACGCCGATCGAGACCATCCACGTTTCGCAGCGCGGCGGCTTCGGCCGTGCCGAACTCTTGGCCAGTGAAATGGGAGTACCGGCGCTCGGTTATGTCGCCCAATATGGCGACCTCTATGCCGCGCTGGCGGCCCAGTTGCAGCAGGGCAGCGTCGAGTTGTTGACCAGCACGCAGGTTACGGCGATTCGCTCGACCAGCGGCTATGGCGTGGTCGAGTATCAGCGCGATGGCGTTGATCATTTGCTGACCGCCGATCTGGTGGTGCTGGCCGATGGCGGCAGGAGCCTGCCGGGCCAGCAGCAGGTGAAGGACTACGGCCAGACCGCGATCATCTGTACCGTCACCACGGCGCAGCCGCATGGCCGGCGCGCCTATGAGCGGTTCACGCCGGAGGGACCGATGGCCTTGTTGCCGCTGGGCGCGGCCTATGCCCTGGTCTGGACGGTGCCCAATGCTCAGGCCGAGGCGGTGCTGGCCTTGGACGACGCAGCTTTTCTCGAACAGTTGCACGACCGTTTCGGCGACCGCCAGGGCCGCTTCCTGTCGGCATCAAAGCGCGCAGCCTTCCCGTTGCGCATGATCACCAGCGAACCGGTACAGGGCCCGCGCATCCTGCGCATCGGCAACGCCGCGCAGACCCTGCACCCGGTGGCGGGGCAGGGCTTCAACCTGGGCCTGCGCGATGCCTGGCAGCTTGGGCAACTGGTCTGGGAGGCGGACAAGCCGGCATTGGGCGGCACCGAATTCTGCGCGCGCTATCAGGCCCGGCGCGGCCCCGACGTGCGCGGCGGCCTGCTGATGACCGACCTGATGGTCGAACTGTTCTCCAACGACAATTTCATGCTGCGCCATGGTCGCGGTTTGGGGCTCGCCCTCATGGATATGCTGCCGCCGCTGAAAAAAGTCTTCGCGCGGAAGATGATGTTCGGGGCACGGGCATGGTGATTCGCTTCGATATCGTGATAGTCGGGGCGGTGCGAGCAGGGAGCAGGGGCCCCGCCAGCGCGCTTTTTGCTGGTGGGGATGTGACCGGCCGCGAGTCGCCGCCGGCCGCCGACAAGGAAATGGTGACTTCGCAAGGATGGCGCTGTGAATAACCGGCAGACCTTCGATATCGTGATAGTCGGTGGCGGCCTGGCTGGTGCGGCCTTCGCCCTGGCCTTGCGCGATACGGCGTGGCGCGTGGCCCTGGTCGAGCCGCGGCCGCCGCACGGGATTCAGGAGGCCTGGGATGCCCGCCTCTATGCCTACAGCCCGGCCAACGTGGACTGGCTGAAGGCCTTGGGGGCGTGGGATGCGACGGTGCGCAATCAACCCGTTTATGCCATGCGCATCTCGGGCGACAGTGGTGGCCATTTGGTATTCGATGCCTTGGATGCCGGTCTGCCGGAACTGGCCTTCATCGCGGAAAGCAATCGCCTGCATCATGCCCTGTGGCAGGGACTGCGGGCGGCCGGCAATATCGAATTGATCGAGGCCGAGACCGCATCAGTGGCCTGGGGTGCGGCCGAGCACGAGCTGATCCTGGCCGATGGCCGCCGCCTGCAGGCGGGTCTGCTGGTCGGTGCCGACGGTGCTCATTCCTGGCTGCGCGCTCAGGCCAACATCGGCCTTGCGGTCGAGGACTACCAGCATGTCGGCGTGGTCGCCAACTTCGAGTGCGAACGGCCGCATCGCGGCACCGCCTATCAGTGGTTCCGTAGCGACGGGGTCTTGGCCTATCTGCCCTTGCCGGGCAAGCGCCTCTCCATCGTCTGGTCGACCACGCCGGAACAGGCCGAGGCGCTCGGGGCCTTGCCCCCCGAGGTGTTTGCCGAACAGGTAGCGGCGGCCGGCCAGCACTGTCTGGGCGCTCTGAAATTGATGGCCCCGGCGCAGGGCTTCCCGCTCAAGCGCCGGCGGGCCGAGGACTGGGTGCGTCCTGGCCTGGTCCTGATCGGCGATGCCGCCCATACCGTGCATCCACTGGCCGGGCAGGGGATCAATCTGGGTTTTCGCGATGCCCGGCTGCTGGCCGAGGCCTTGCAGGACACCCAGCGCTCGCCGGGCGACCTCGGCCGCTTGCAGGCCTATGCCCTGCGCCGCGACGAGGATGTCAGTTCGGTGCAGTTCGTCACCGGTGGCCTGAAGAAACTCTTCGGCAGCGAGGACGCTCTACTACGTTGGCTGCGCAATACCGGCCTGTCGTTGACCGATAGCCAAAACTGGCTGAAACAGGCGCTCATGCGCCATGCGATTCAATAACCAAGGAAGAAATTTATGCGTTTGCTGCTTGCCGTGCTGCTGTCCGCCCTGTCTTTCCACGCCCTGGCCGGCGAGGCCGATGTCCGCAAGGCCTTCGAGGCCCGCTTCCCCGGCTCCAATGTGAGCAGCGTGGCCAAGACTCCCTTGCCCGGCATTTATGAAATCGTCGCCGACGGCAATCAGATCGCCTATGTCGACGAAAAGGCCGAATATCTGGTGCTGGGCGAGATCGTCGACCTGAAGAGCCGGCGCAATCTGACCCGGGAGAAGGTCGAACAGTTGATGGCCATCCGCTTCGACAGCCTGCCGCTGCAGAACGCGATCAAGTTCGTGAAGGGCGACGGCAAACGGGTACTTGCGGTGTTCTCCGACGTCGACTGCCCCTTCTGCAAGAAGCTGGAGCCGGAGCTGGCCAAGCTCGACAACGTGACGATCTACGTCTTCCCCTATCCCGTCGCCAGCCTGCATCCGGATGCCGGGCGCAAATCCAAGCAGGTCTGGTGCAGCAAGGATAGGGCCCAGGCCTGGCTGGACCTGATGCTCAAGGGCAAGCAGCCGGGCAAGACCAGCGACTGCAAGAACCCGGTGGACGAGAATGTGGCCTTTGGCCAGAAGCTGGGCATCAGCGGTACCCCGACCCTGGTCTTTGCCAATGGCCGCCGGGTGCCCGGCTACATCCAGACCGACAAGATCGAGGCCCTGCTCAAGGACGCCGGCAAGGCGAAGTGAGGGCCGTTTAGCGGCAAGTGCCGCTGGGGCTCAGCTTCATCCAGCGCGTCAGCCAGTCCTTCGCGCGCTGGCGGGCGTGACGGGTGGCGATCTTTTCTTCCGGGCTCTGGTCGGCGCGGAAATCGAAGGCGCGCCGGGCCAGCGGATAGACCTGGTATTCCACCGGCACGCCCCGTTCCCACAAGGCATAGAAGGCACGGCCGCCGTTGATCCGGCGCAGTTCGAAATCGGCCTCGCCGATCAGGAACAGCATGGGCGTGGTGATCTGCATGATCTCCGGCGCGGTGCGGAACAACTGGTCCGGTTCCGGCGCGTTCGGGTTCTGCATGTGGCCGTAGTAGCTGACGATGGCGGCGATGTCTTGGGGCCGCTTGGCGGCCAGGCGGATGGCGTAATAGGGGCCGCGCGACTGGCCGACGATGCCGACCGGCATCTTGCATGCCTTGCGGTGCTTGATCAGGTAATCCAGCGCGGCCTCGACGTCGAGTTCGGTCTCCGGGTTGTGCTCCGAGGGCCAGCGTTCGATCATGCGGCCGCTCTGCCAGTCCGGCATTACCACCAGAAAGCCCTGTTCGGCCAATTCGGTGATGTGTTTGCGTTCGTTCTCGTCGATGCCGCGCTTGGCGTGGATGAACAGCACCGGCGGGAACGGCCCTTTGCCCGCGGGAATGGCGATGTCGACCGGCACCTCGGCACCGGGCGTCTTCAGGGTGTCCTGCTGAATTTGCACAGAGGCCCAGGCAAGGCCGGGCAGCATCAGCATCAGCCCGATGATCCGGATAGAGCGTTGCATCAGAGAGTCTCCTTGTCTAAGTATGCCGGGATTGTAGCCAAGCCCTGAATGCGGGACGCGGTGCATTTATACTGGGTGCCATGTCTTTGCCAGCAACTGCTTCCATCCGTAAAGCGATCCATGCGCCATTGTCGCGCGCGTTGTTGCTATCTCTGGGCCTGCATTTGGCGGTGCTTGGATTGATTCAGGTGGCGCCGGTAAAAGAGCCCGGGTCGGAGACGGTGATTCAGGTGCGCTTGCATGCTGCTGAGCCGAGCCGGTCGGAATCGGATCGACGCCCAGTGGTGAACGCGGCGCCGCCTGTGGCAGCCGAAGCAGTGCCCAACAACGACACAATGCCCTCAGCGCCTCCGGTCGAGCCGGCAGTGGCAACGACGCCTGCCGCTGGTGCAGGGCCAGTTCAGGCTGCCGCCAAGGCGGAGCCGTCGGCAGCACCGATGGCTGTGCCGTCGATGATGGATTTGCGTTGGTATGGTGCCCGGGAGGTCGACAGCCATCCGAAGGCGCTGTCCCAGATCGAGCCGATCTATCCGGAGGCCGCGCGCCGCCGCGGTCAGACGGGATGGGTGAAGCTCCGTCTCAAGATCGACGAGTTCGGTGGGGTCAAGGAAGCGGAAGTGGTCGAGGCGACGCCGGCCGGTGTGTTCGACCTTGCTACGCTGCAAGCGTTTGAACAGGCACGCTTTGAACCGGCCCGGAAACAGGGCCGGCCCGTGCGTTATGAGGGGTATTTCAGGGTAGTGTTCGAACTGGATTGAGTTCGAACGCGCTTGGGCAAGGTCGCCCAAGCGGCTTAGGCGTAGACGTCGACGTTCTGACCCAGATACTCGGGATTCGACGAAGCCGATTGGTTCGAGGGTTGAACCTGCTCGGCTTGTTGGGCAACCGCCTGTGCTACGCGCTGCTCAGACTCGGCCGCGCTGCGGAGCGCGATCGTGCTGGCTTGGGCCGCGTACTGGGCCTGGCTTTCGGCAAGAGAAGAAATGGCTTCCATGATCAACCTCTGTTTCGCGAATCTACGGTTGCTTTATAAACCACTTTTTCCATTTGTGCCAGTCAAAACAAGGGGATAGTCCCTAGGTAGAAATACCCATATGCGGCCTTTTTGCTTCATTGCCCCGGCCAATTGGCCGGCGGCATCGCCGAAGCCCCAGAAAAAGTCGGCCCGGACGTTGCCGCGGATGGCGCCGCCGGTGTCCTGAGCCAACATCAGCCGGTTGAGCGGCTCGGGTGAATTGGGCCGGGTGGTGGCCAGCCAGATCGGGGCGCCCAGCGGGATGACACGGGGGTCGATGGCGACGCTGCGTTCGGCCGAGAGCGGCACCCCGAGCGCGCCCAGCGGGCCGGAGAGGTGGTTCGGCAGTTCCCGGAAGAAGACATAGCTCGGGTTGGTGTTGAGCAGGGTGGCCAGCTTTTCCGGGTTACTGCGGGCCCAGTCCTTGATGCCCTGCATGGAGGCCTTGTCCAGGGTCAATTCGCCCTGATCGACCAACCATTTGCCGATCGATTTGTAGGGGTGGCCGTTCTGCTCGGCATAGCCGACCCGCACCGTTTCGCCGTTCTCCAACTGGACCCGGCCGGAGCCTTGAATTTGCAGGAAAAACAGCTCGATCGGGTCATCCACCCAGACCAGCTCCTTGCCGCGAACCGGGGCGGTGCCGCTTTCGATCTCAGCCCGGCTGAAGTAGGGCACGACCTTCTTGCCCTGTAGCCGGCCACGCAGGCGCAGGTTCTTCAATTCGGGATAGAGGCTGGACAGGTCGACGACCAACAGATCGTCCGGCGCGGCATAGAGCGGATAGATGTAGTTGCCGCCGAAGCTACGGCTGCCGCGCAGCAGGGGCTCGTAATAGCCGGTGATCAGGCCTTCGCTGCCGCCTTCGCTCTGCTGGACCTGATAGGGCTGAAAGCGCTCTTCGAGAAAACGGCGGATGGCTTCGGCGTCGGCCCGGCTGACCTGTTCAGCGGCTTGGCAGACCTTGGTCCAGGCCGGCTGCCTTTTCAGACCCTTGCAGGAATTGAGCAGGGCCGGCCAGGCCAGGGTCAGGTCGTCGTCGGCCCAGCCGGGCAGATCGGCAAGCGCGGCAGGACTCAGCCAGGGCATGGAGGTCGGTACAGGCTTGGCCGGCTCGGCGGCTGCCGGGGCGGATGGGGGTGCGACCGGCGCTAGCGCGGCCGGTGTTGTCGACGTGGCGGGCACCGCTTGTTGGCTCGGTTCGGCTTTCTCGGTTTGCTTGACCGGCCGCTCAGGCGAGGTCGGCGGGGTGGCGCAGCCGGCCAGGATGGCGAGGGCAAGCGGTAGAAGAATCGGGGTCGGTTTCACTGCAGGAATAATTTCTGGCGGAATCGTTTCAAGCGAAGGCGGGCGAGTATAGCAAGCCGAGGCTTGTTCAGTCCGCCTTGCGCAGTTGGATCAGCCGGAACCAGCCGGAGAGCAAGGCGGGCTGGTCACTGATCAGCTCGATGTCGGCATGATGGGCGATCAGGTCCTCGAAGACGACGTCGAGGCGGGTGGCGAGCCGACGCGTGATCGGGTTGAGCAGTCGGCGCATGGGGGCTGCCTCACCAGGCTTGAGGAATTTGTCGAGGATAAGGATCGAGCCGCCCGGCCGCACGACGCGGACGGCTTCGGCCAGGCAGGCTCTGGGGTCGGGCACGACCGCCAGAATCAAGTGCAACATGACATGGTCGAAGCCCGTATCGGCAAACGGCAGCCGCTGGCTGTCCCCTTGGATGAACCGAATGTCCAGGTCCGTTGCCCGCGGCAGCGCGCGTTCGAGCATGGCCGGGGTGAGGTCCAGGCCGGTGTAGCGATGCTGGGGCGGCAAGTGGGGCAGGTCGAGGCCGGTGCCGATGCCGGGGATGAGCACCTCGGCGCTGGGCAGTTCCGCCAGCGCCGCCAGGCTGCGGGCGCGCAACTGCGCCGAAGGGCTGGCGATCAGGGCGTCGTAGATCGGGGCGAAGAGGGTGTAGCTGTGCTTGAGGCTCAATGCAGTACGCGCGGCATGCTCAGCACGAACTCGGGGATTTCGGCCTCGAAGGCGTGGCCATCTTCCGCCATCATCTGGTAGGCGCCCCTCATGGTGCCGACCGGCGTGGCCAGGGCCGTGCCGCTGGTGTACTCGAAGCTGTCGCCCGGCTTGAGGAAGGGCTGTTCACCCACCACGCCCAGGCCTTTGACCTCCTGGGTCTCCTGGTTGGCATCGGTGATCAGCCAGTAGCGGGAGATCAGCTGGGCAGGCACTTCCCCAGTGTTGGTGATAGTGATGGTGTAGGCGAAGACGTAACGGTTGGTCGCCTCGTCCGACTGCTCGGGGATGTAGGTCGCGACCGGGGTCACGGTGATCTCGTATTTCCTGTTGTCCGACATGGTCTTTCTCTCTGGAATGGCTTGATTACACGCGATTTGACCTGGCCTGTCCAGAGCAGGCGGCTAACGGCTAAAATGGCGGTTTTATCGAGTATTGAGGACACCGCCATGTCGAAGTTCCGCATTGCCCCCAGCATCCTGTCAGCCAACTTCGCCAAGCTGGGCGAGGAGGTGGACAACGTCCTCGCCGCCGGTGCCGACATCGTCCATTTCGACGTGATGGACAACCACTACGTGCCCAATCTGACCATCGGCCCGCTGGTCTGCGAGGCCTTGCGCAAGCACGGCGTCACCGCGCCGATCGACGTGCACCTGATGGTCAAGCCGGTCGACCGCATCATCCCCGATTTCGCCAAGGCCGGCGCCACCTACATCACCTTCCACCCCGAGGCCTCCGAGCACATCGACCGCACCATCGGCCTGATCCGCGAGGCCGGCTGCAAGCCCGGCCTGGTGTTCAACCCGGCCACCCCGCTGGACGT
>JACAEC010000096.1 GCA_013389055.1 Hydrogenophilaceae bacterium | reverse complement strand
GTCCATATTTCCACGCTTTTTCGTTGGATAGGTCCACTATCCGCCTCAAAATCGTGAAAATCTGTCCTCGCTCTCCCACTCGGCTCGCTACGATCGCTCAAGTCCGACAGGCTCCTAGCTGCACTGCACCGAGCCAGGCGTCGAGCATGGCTGGTTGTTTTCAAGTACCCTTCTGCCCGGTTCAGTCATATTCAGGTTCGGCAAGAGGGGATTGCACGCAGGATGAACGACAGTGTTGGCTTGAGACTCGGCAAGGGCTACTGGCTCAACATCGGTTTGCTGGTCCTGATCTTCATTTTGCTGGCAGGCGCCTTGGCCTGGACCAGTCAGGCGCGCATCGACGAATTCGAGCAACGCGCCCAGCGCAGCGCCGAGCTATCCGCCCAGGGCGCGGCCAAGGAAATCGCCGCCGAGCTGCATGGCCTCGGCCGGGCCCTGTCGCTGTTTGCGGCCAAGGAAGAAGCGGCGCTCGCCCGCTTTGCCCGTGATCCGGAAAACCAAGGCTATTACGATGATCTGGTCAGGCGGGTGCATGCGGTGTTCCCCGATGCCTTTGCGGTGACCTTGGCGGATCATTCCGGCCAACCGCTGCGCACCGACTTTGAGGGCCTGGTCGGCGAAGTCTGCCAGGCGGACCTCATTCAGTTCGCCAAGGCGCCGGCCAGCCGCGAACTCTATATCCACCCACATGCCGAGGCCTATCACTTCGACATGATGGTTCCGATCAGCCAGCCGGGCATCGCCAACGCCGTGTTCTTCGTCAGCTTCCGGCCCGATGCCATCGCCCGCGTCCTGAAAAACAGCCAGGTCTACGGTCATCGGCTGATGATGCTGCGGCGAGATATGCCCGGGCTGATCGAGGTCGATCCGCGTGGCAGTCGCGACCGGATCAAGCAAGACTTCCGGCTCACGGCCGAGGAATTGCGGCAGATTCGCGCCAGCGTCCCGATTCCCGGCAGCCGCTGGGATGTGGTCGATCTGCCCGATGCCGCGTTGACTGCCGATTACGTCCGGCAGGTTTGGCTGCATACCGCCTTGCTGGTGGTGGCCTTGGCCATCGTTACCGGCTTCGTGCTGCGCTACATGGTTCGCTCGGTGCACCGGCAACAGGCCTATACCGAGCGCCTCGAGGAAACCTCGGCCCAGTTGCGCGACCATGCTATCCGCATCCAGACCATCTTCGATACCGTGGTGGACGGCATCATCACCATCAACGAAGAGGGCATCATCGAAACTTTCAACAGCGCCGCCGAGCGCATCTTCGAATATGAGGCGCATGAAGTCATCGGCCGCAATATCAGCATGTTGATGCCGGAGCCCCATCGCAGCGGCCACGATGGCTACTTGCGCCATTATCTGGCGACCGGCGAGCGCAAACTCATCGGCCGGAACCGGGAGCTGGAAGGCTGTCGCAAGGACGGCAGCATCTTCCCGCTCGACCTTGCGGTCAACGAGATGCACCTGGATGGCCATCGCCTGTTCACCGGCATCGTGCGCGACATCAGCGAGCGCAAGCAGCTGGAACGGATCAAGAACGAGTTTCTGTCCACGGTCTCCCATGAGCTGCGCACGCCGATTACCTCCATCCGCGGCTCTTTGGGTTTGCTCGCCGGCGGGGCGATGGGCGACCTGGCACCCGAGGTCAAGCAGTTGCTCAGCATTAGTCTTTCCAATAGCGAACGCCTGATCAATCTGATCAACGACATCCTCGATCTCAACAAGATCGAATCCGGCCGCATGAACTATGCGATCAAGCGAGTCGAACTGCTGCCGCTGCTGGAGCAGGCGATGGAGGCCAACCGCTACTACGCGACGCAATACGAGGTGGGTTTCGAACTGGTCAATGCCCTGCCTGGCGTCTGGCTCATGGCCGATCCGGATCGCCTGATGCAGGTGCTGGCCAACCTGATGTCGAACGCCGTGAAATTTTCGCCGCGCCGAGGCGTGGTCACCCTTGCCATGGACAGACCCAAGCCCGGCCATGTCAGGGTGTCGGTGCGCGACCAAGGCCCGGGCATCCCCGAGGGCTTCCGTGCCAACATCTTCCATAAATTCGCCCAGGCCGATGCCTCGGATTCCCGGCAGAAGGGCGGTACCGGCCTGGGCTTGAACATCAGCAAGGCGATCATCGAGCATTTCGGCGGTGCGATCGGCTATGACTCGCCGCCGGGGGAGGGGGCGACGTTCTGGTTCGAGTTGCCGACGGACGAGACCTCTGCAATAGCCGAGTCTTGACAGGCCGCATGGGTTTTCTGGTTTAATGGCGGCGCAGGCGTAAGCCTGCGAAACCTACAAGGGCAAACCCGTCGAAAGGCGGAGACGCAAAGTTACCGGTCTAAAGGGGCGACCCTATGACAGCGGGACCGCTAGGTGGTCAATCGTGGCGCATGGCGCCACCCCATCTTCGCAGGCTATCTGCCTGCTTGCATTGCCCTGATTGCCGCAGCGTTGCGGTGTTTCACGACCGACAGGTCGCGTCCGGTTAGATCGGCGCCCTGGGTCAGGAGGTCAGGCCATGCAGGAATCGAATCTGAATTACACCACGCCGGAAGTCGCCGGCTTGATCGGACGCTGCCGGGACGGTGCCGTCGCCTGCCTGCCGTCGGCCCTGTCCGTGACCCTGGGCGACGCCCTCAATGGCCTGATCGAGGCCCGGCCCTGGGTGGGCCCGGACAGCGCGATCGAACTGTATGAACAAACCATCGGTGTCCTGCGCCATCGTCGGGGAGATTTGGAAGCGGCATTCAGGGAACGGCTCGTCGTGCTGTCCGACCCGGCCAGGCATCAGGCCGGGCAGGCCGGCTCGGGCCATGGCCATAAGCCGGTGGCGCAAGCTGGCTTGATGGACGAGGACCTGCATTACGACTTTGCGGCACCCGATACCCTGGCCCAAGCCGTTGCCACGGCGTGCAAGAGCGAGCTCTATAGCCTGGATCGGCGCTTCGATTCGATCTCGGGCGCGCGGGCTTGGCGGGAATTGCCGATCGGGCCACAGGTCATCGGCCTGGCCATGATCGAGGCCATGCGGCAGGTGGGCCTGGCCAGGCCGATCCGCCAAGCCCTGCTGCCCTTGCTCGCCGAATATTTGCCCCGTCAGGTCAAGCCGGTCTATCAGATGCTCAATCAGTTCCTCGCCGAGCGAACAATCCTGCCGGAGATGAAGCTAGGCCTGCCGGCCAAGGGCCAGGCCGGCACGGTGGCCGCGGTCTGCCAGAACTGGCTGATGCGGCAATCCCTGGCGCAGCCGACGACCTCCATTGCCGGCGAGGTGGTATCGGATCTGACGCTTGGCCAGGCCCTGGCCGGTTTGCAGCGAGGGGATGCCCATGCGGCAGGCCTGCTCGGCCTGAATCTCGAAGAGTCGAAGACCGACAGTGCGGTCCTGCGTCGGATCGAGCAGGCCACGACCCTGCGCCTGAGCGCAGCCGACAAGGTGGTGCTGGATTGGACGGCGGCCTTGTTCGAGACCAAGGTCTTCACCACGCAACTGCCCGATGATTGGCAAACCCGAATCGGACGCCTGCAACTGCTTACCTTGCAGGCTGCGCTGCTCGATGCCGACGGCGTGATGCGGCGGCCCGAGCACCCGGTGCGCCGCCTGGTCGATGCGCTGCTGGTCTTGGCCTCTGGCGAAGCGGGACAGTCAGTCGCCAGTAAGGCCCAGGTCGCTGCCTTGATCGAAGCCTTGCAACTACGGGGCGATGACCTGATCGAGGGCTTCCGGGAGGCCTTGGCCACTCTGCCGGTGCTGCCGCAGGCGGCAAGCGCATCGGTCGCCGCCAAGGCTGCTCGGTCCGCCGATGCGGTCGATGCCGAACGCGCCATTCGCAAGGCCATCGATGGCCGCCGCATCCCCGGTGCCATGGAGGCCTTCCTGCATGAACATTGGGCTGCGGTGTCTTGCCGTGCCGATGCCGTCGAGGCCGAGACAGCCTTGCATGAGCTGGTGGCGAGCCTGGAGCCGGCGGGCTGGCGACATCGTCGGGCGGAACTGGCGGCGTCCTTGCCGGGGCTGCTCAAGCGCCTGAAGAGCCTGCTGGCGTGCGCCGGCATCTCGGGCGAGGTGCGCGACAAGTTTTTCAATGATTTGGTCAAATGCCACGCGCTGCTGATGCGTGCGACTCAAACCAAGCCGGCCGAAAACAAGGCCGATCCTGAAAGCAAGGTAGCCTGAACCATGGCGAAGAAAGCGGCATCGGTCAGCCATCTGCAATTGATCAAGAACCCTATTCAGGGTGGCGCGGCTGCCGCCGAGAACCTGCATCGCTCAGCAGGCTCGTTGCGCTTCCTTACCCGGCAACCCATTCTCGATGCCGGCTATCGCCTGATCGGTTATGAGTTCGGCGTTCATAACAACGTTCCGGTGCCAGCGGTGCCGGGCGCCGAGAACTTGCAGCAGATGCGCGACGAATGGCTGCTGGCGAGTGTCCGGACTTCGGGCTTGCAGCAGGCATTGGGCGATCGCTATCTGAGCTTTCTCACAGTCGAGGCCGCCACTCTGGGGAAGTTGCCCTTGCAGCAGTTGCCCGCCAGCATGGTGCTGGTACCCCGAGACCTGGCCGCGTTGTCCGAAGCGGGTCGCAATCGTTTGCTGGACCTGGCCAGCCTAGGCGTGCGCCTGGCGCTCAACGACAGCGATAGCGAGGCCGCCGCCAAGCTGCCTGCCGCACTCTGGCGTTACGTGCGCATCGACGTCAATCAGAGCGATGCCCTTGGCTTGGCCCAACGCTACGACCGGGCTCGCGCCCAATACCCGGCAGCCCGCATCGTTGCCACCGCGGTGGATACGGACGAGGCGTTTCGGGTCTGCAAAAAGAGCGGTTTCCAACTGTTTCAGGGCTACCACCTCAGCCAGTTGCAGCCCGCCACGGCACACCGCCTCCATGGCAGCCGGGTCAGAATCATGGAATTGCTCAACGAGGTCATGGTCGGTGCCGAGATCGCCGCGGTCGAAGCCAAGTTCAAGACCGATGCCGGATTGAGCTACAAACTCTTGCGTTACCTCAATTCACCGGCCCTGATGTTGAATCAGCCTATCCAGTCCATCGGCCATGCCCTGATGTATTTGGGCCATGAGCAACTGTATCGCTGGCTGACCCTGTTGCTGTTCGCCGGCGGCGAGGCCGATGCGCGCAGCCTGGCCCTGCTCAGGAATGCCGTGGTGCGGGCCCGCTTCGTCGAGAACCTCGGCCAGGGCCAAATCCAGCTTGCCCAGCGGGGCAGCTTGTTCATCGTCGGCATGCTTTCGCTGCTCCATGCCTTGCTCAACCTGCCGATGGCCAAGGCCATCGATGGGCTCAGCCTGCCGCAGGAGGTGGCCGATGGCCTGCTTCATGGGCGGGGGCCCTTCGCGGCCTATCTGCAACTGGCGGAGGCGTGCGAGAGCTTCGATCAGAATGCCGTCCAGGCTTATGCCGAAGCGATCGGCCGCTCGGCCGAAGAGGTCAACCTGGC
Source organism: Hydrogenophilaceae bacterium (assembly GCA_013389055.1). GTDB lineage: Bacteria > Pseudomonadota > Gammaproteobacteria > Burkholderiales > Thiobacillaceae > Sulfuritortus. The sequence continues at coordinate 16,903 of JACAEC010000096.1, read as the reverse complement.
CCATGTCGAGGCCCTGATCTGGGCCGAAGAACTGCTCGCCTGAGCCATTTCCAGGCCCGCTCGGTGTTGCCGATTGGCAACATGCACCAATCTGTAGCCGCTCAAACCATAGACAAATCTGGTAAGAATCTACCGCACAGCCTAGTCTTTTTTTAACTTTGCCAGGACGAATGCTTGGCATGAGGGTTTCTACGGACGACAGAATAAGTATTCAAGCCGATTTCGGCGGGGCGGGACTGGAACAATATTGGCATTGACGACGCAGTGTGTGTCATCAAGAGCTGGTGCAGAGGTTGCCACATGGCTTGCATAGAACGTGGGGGGTACCGATAGCACCAATTTCAGTGAGTGCTTTGAAACGGAGTGAAACGATGCAAACCAAATCTATCGACCTGAAGAACCTGATGTTCGGCCTGATCGCCGCCGTGGCCTTTGCCCTGCCGGCTGCCAATGCCGTTGCCGCCATGACCCCTGAATCTCTGGCCGGCGTCACCCTGGTGAACGCCGACAAGGCCAAGGAACTGCAGGGCAAGGGCGGCGTGATGGTGGATACCCGCGTGGCCAACGAATATGCCGAGGCCCACATCAAGGGTGCCATCAGCGTGCCCTACAAGGAGAAGAGTGCCAAGGCGGCCGACTTCGACGCCAGCCAGGACAGCTTCGACCTGAGCAAGCTGCCGGCCGACAAGAATGCCGTTGTCATCATGTACTGCAACGCCGGCGAGTGCTGGAAGAGCTACAAGGCCTCGGCGGTCGATGCCAAGGCTGGCTACAAGAAGATCCACTGGTTCCGCGGCGGTTTCCCCGAGTGGAAGGGCAAGGGTTATCCGACCGAGTAATTCAAGATAGTATTCTTGATGTAACTGCGCCGGAGACTCATGTCTGCCGGCGCAGCGCCGTTATCAGCGGCAGAGCTTTATCCTCGAACAACACTCGAATAAGCAGGAGAGAGACAATGAAGATGCTCCAAAGCCTGTCGATCCGGGCCAAGCTGCTGGCGGGGGCAGTGGTGGCGGTGGTGATCATCTTGGGTATGGGCGGGCTCAGCTTCGTGTCGAGCCAGCAAAGCATCTCGGCCCTGGGCTCGGTCTACGAGAACCAGGTGGTGCCGGCGTCCTCTCTCAACGCCATGGACTCCCGGCTCAAGGAAGTGCGCTTCCGCATGGCCGGGGTGCTGCTCGACCAGATGCCCACGGTCGGCTCCATGAACCACGCCAAGGAAGTCAAGGAAGAACTGCCCAAGCTGTGGGCGCAGTTCCGCGAGCAGACCAAAGACAACCACTTCACCGAGGAAGGCCAGGAGTTGATCAACAAGATCGACGGCAAGATGGCCAGCCTCAACCCCTTTCTCGACAGCCTGATGGCTGCCTATTCCGCCGGGGATAAGGCCAAGCTCGGCAGCATGCTGGAAGACGACTGGCCCGTGGTCCAGGGCAGTGTGGTCAAGCCCTTGTCGCAGTTGGTGCCGATCCAGGAAGCGGCGGCCAAGGATACCTACGAAGGCAGCGTGGCGAGTGCGCGCCGGATGCTGATGATTCAGGGCGTGATCATGCTGGTCGGCTTGGCCATCATGATCGGCTTTGCCTTGCAGTTGGTCCGCATGATCAGCCGAAACATCGCGCTCTTGAATGGCACGCTCGATAAGGTGGCCGGCGGCGACTTGACGGTACGGGTCGATTTGGCGGAACGGGACGAACTTGGTCAGATGGCCGATTCGCTCAACCGCACGGTCAGCCAATTGCGCCAGATCGTCGGCGGCGTGAAGCAGGCGGCCGATTCCGTGGCGGATGCCTCCAGCCGCTTGTCGGCCGAGGCGGATACAGTCATGGGCCGTGCCCAGAAGCAGACCGACGGCGTGATGGAAATCAGCGCTGCCATGGAACAGAGCAGCGTCTCGGTCAACGAGGTGGCCCAGAATGCCGACGGCGTGGAGCAGGCGGCCTTGAACACCAAGACCGTGGCCCAGAGCGGCAATGCCAACATGGTCAAGAGCATCGAGGCCACGCGCCGGATCGAAGAGGCGGTGAGTTCCTCCAGTGCCACTATTGCCGGCCTGTCCGATGCGATCAACCGGGTGGGCGAGATCACCCAGGTGATCAAGGAGATTGCCGAACAGACCAACCTGCTGGCGCTCAATGCCGCGATCGAGGCTGCCCGGGCCGGCGAACAGGGGCGCGGCTTCGCGGTGGTGGCGGACGAGGTGCGCAAGCTGGCCGAACGCACGGCGGCGAGCACGGCCGATATCACCAATATGGTCGACACCATCAAGAGTTCCTCAGGTGCGGCCGTGAGTGCCATCGACCGGATCGAACAGGAAGTGCAGGAAGGGGCCAATTTCAATCGCCTGACCGGCGAGAGCCTGAATCAAATCGTCGAGGCGGCAGTGAAGGTATCGGATTCGGCCCATCAGATTGCCACGGCGGTCAAGGAGCAGTCCTTGGCCAGCGAAGAGATTGCCCGCAATATGGAGCGGATCAGCAGCATTACCGAGGAAAACAGCTTCTCGATCCAGGAAGTGGATACTGCCGCAAAACAACTATCGTCGACGGCGAGCGAGTTACAGCATCTGGTTGGCAAGTTCAAGGTGGCTGGCTAAGCTGAGATTTTTGCGCAATAAAAAAACCGGGCTTAGGCCCGGTTTTTTTATTGCCGTGGCACCTATGCAGTGAGGCGACTAGGTTAGCCACCAGGCCAGTGTCAGCCCACCGGCCACGGCGGCCATGCCCGGAATGACTTGCCTGGCGAGTGCCAGGCCGCTGATGCTGCTGGCCAGAGTGCATTTGAAGGTGATGTTGGCGAGCAGGGCGATCAGGATGGTGGCGGTCGCCTGCTCGGGCAGCAGAGTGCCCAGTTCGAACAAGCGCAGGCTGGACAGGGTGATGGCGTCGACATCGGTGAGGCCGGACACCAGGGCCACGGCATAGATGCCCTGCTGGCCGACGACATCGCCCAGCCAGGCGGCCGCGAACAAGACCAAGGCATAGAGCGCACCGAAGCCGAGGGCGGAACGAATTTCCGCGGGGTTGGTGATTTCCAGCGCAGGGGGAGCGGGCCTGGTTTCCTGGCGCCGCCAGAGCACATAGACAAAGGCCGATCCGGCCAGGGCACCGCCCAGGAACATGCTGCTCAAGCGCAGCCAGAGACTGGGCATGACCACGGCGATGACGATGCTCAGGCGCAGCAGGACGACCAGGTTGGCGATCAGGATGATCAGGGCCGCGATGCCGGTCAGTTGCGGGTTCGCCCGACTGTTGCGGGCGAAGGCAAGGGTGGTGGCGGTGCTGGAGGCAGTGCCGCCGAAGAATCCGGTCAGCAGGGTGCCGTAGCGATGGCCGCCGATGCGCAGGGCGGCGTAACCGACCAGCGACAGGCCGGAGATCAGCACCACCATCCACCAGATGTGGTGCGGGTTGAGCGCGTGGTAGGGACCGTAATTCTCATTGGGCAGCACCGGCAGGATGACGAAGGACAGCACGGCGAATTGCAGGATGGACACCAGATCCTTGCGGCTCAGTTGTCGGGTAGCGCCGCGCAATTCGGTCTTGAAATAGAGCAACACCGTGGTGATGATGGCCAGGGCGACGGCGATGTCCTCATAGCCGTACCAGACCATGGCGCCGAGGCCATAACAGACCACGATGGCGGCGACGGTGGTGGTGCCCGGGTCTTCCGCTTCCTCGCCACGCAGATAGGCGGCCACCATCATCACGCCGAGAATCAACAGCCCGGCCGCCAGCAGCCAGGGTTGACCGGTCTTGTCGCTGAGCAGGGCGCCGATGGTGCCGGCCAGGGCCACTAGGGAGAAGGTGCGCAGGCCGGCCTTGGCCGCCGGCGAACGCTCGCGCTCGAGGCCGATCAAGAGGCCGATGGCCAGGCTGATGACAAAGGCCGACCATGGCCACAAGGCCTGGGTGATGTCATTCATGCGCCTTGTGCTCCATCTGCCCAGTGCTCCAAAGTCAATTGCAGCGACCGCGTGCCATGGTATTCGTTGACATCCAGGCGATAGACGGCCTGAATCCGTTCCGGCAGCGGCTCGGCATGATTGAACAGCATGGCCTCTGCGGCGATCTCGCCGTCGGACACTCTTAACTTTAGATGCTTGTCGGCGATCAGGCGCTGGGATTGCACGGCGAAGACGTTGTGAAAGCTCGGCTGCGGAAAGCCCTGGCCCCAGACCCCCTGCTGCAAGGCCAGGGCGTTGGCCAGGGTGCATTCCTCGCCAGCGAGTGGCCCATCGGTCTCGATCACCCGCTCCAGGTCGGCCGGCGAGATCAGTTCGCGGGCCACGCTCTCGAAGCTGTCGGCAAAACGCGGGAAGTCTTCGGCCCGCAGGCTGAGGCCGGCCGCCATGGCGTGGCCGCCGAATTTCAGGATCAGGCCGGGCTGCCGGCGATCGACCAGGTCCAGGGCGTCGCGCAGGTGCAGGCCGGCGATGGAGCGGCCCGAGCCCTTGATCAAGCCATCGCCGCCGTCGGCGAAGACCAGGGTCGGTCGATGGTGGCGTTCCTTCAGGCGCGAGGCGAGCAGGCCCACCACGCCTTGGTGCCAGGCCGGATCGTAGAGGCTCAAGCTGGCACCTTCGGCCACGTCGATGCCGTCGAGCAGGGCCAGGGCCTGTTCCTGCATCTAGGCCTCGATCTCGCGGCGCTCGCGGTTGAGCTGGTCGAGCTCCCGCGCCAGTGCTTCGGCCTGGGCCGATTCTTCGGCCAGCAGGCACTCGATGCCCAAACTCATGTCGGTCAGCCGGCCGGCAGCGTTGAGCCGGGGGCCGAGCACGAAGCCTAGGTCGTAGACACTGGCGCGCTGCGGGCTGCGGCCGGCAGCGCGGAACAGGGCGTCGATACCCGGTCGGGCTAGGCCCTTGCGCATGCGGGCGAGGCCCTGGGCCACCAGCAGGCGGTTGTTGGCATCGAGCTTGACCACATCGGCCACCGTGCCCAGGGCAACCAAGTCGAGCAGGTCGGCCAGATTCGGCTCCTCGCGGCCGTTGAAGCGTCCGTGCCGGCGCAATTCTGCGCGCAGGGCGGTGAGCAGGTAGAACATGACGCCGACCCCGGCCAGATGCTTGCTGGGAAAGTCGCAGCCCGGCTGGTTGGGGTTGACGATCAGGGCTTCGGGCAGGGTATCGCCCGGCAAATGGTGGTCGGTGACGATGACCTCGATGCCCAGCCGTTTGGCTTCGTCGACCCCGGCATGGGCGGCGATGCCGTTGTCCACCGTGACGATCAGGTCGGGCCGGCGCTCGGCGGCCAGGCGAACGATCTCGGGCGACAGGCCGTAGCCGTAATCGAAGCGGTTGGGCACCAGGTAGTCGACCGTCGCACCCAGGCTGCGCAGGCCGGCGACCGCCACGGCGCAGGCGGTGGCGCCGTCGGCGTCGTAGTCGGCGACGACCAGGAGTTTTTCCCCGCGGTCGATAGCGTCGGCCAGGCGGGCGGCGGCGGCGGCACTGTTGCGGAGCCGGTCTTGGGGCTCCAGCTCGGCCAGGCGCAGGCGGATCTCGTCGGCATCCTGGATGCCGCGTGCGGCATAGAGCCGGGCGATCAGGGGAGGCTGCCCGGCTGCTTGCAGTCTTTGTGCAACAGCGGGGGACCAGGGGCGGGATATGAGCTTGAGCATGGTGCTTAGGTTAGGGACGGCTTGGGAAGTGGCGCCGACATGGTTATGATAACCCCATGGCGCATTACCTCCCGCTTTCCCGTGTGGCGCGTCTGGTCGGCGTGACCCGCAGTACCCTGCAAAAGATGATCCAGCAGGGCGAACTCGACACCTTTGACGGCATGGTCGAGCTGGAGGAACTGTTGCGCGTTTTCCCCGATGTGCAATGGCAGAACGAAGGTGAACTCGATCACGTCAACGCGATCAAGGAGCGCGCCTTCGGTAAGAGGCTGATGGAGCGGGTCCTGCCCGACAAGGAGGTCTTGGCCGAGCGGCTCTATGAACTGGGCAAGGAATTCGGTTCGGCCAAATCCCTGTTGCAGCATTACGACCAGGTCTTCGATTGGTTGTGCAAGCAGATGAGCGATGTGGCAGTCGAGCTGGGGGCAGAGCCGGCGGCGGCGATCTTGGCGCTCAAGCACCGCCTGCGCCAGCAGCTTAATGCGGCACCGGAAGAGGCCGAGCGGGGCAAGGCCCTGCTGGCCCGGGAGAGTGTAATGCGCATCATGTCGGTGCACGTCACCGTGCAGCCCTCCGGCCATGATTTCTTCGTCGAGGGCAACGACACCTTGCTGGAAGCGGCCCTGCGTACCGGCATTCCGCTTAATTACGGTTGCAGCACCGGCAACTGCGGTGAGTGCAAGGCACGGCTCGTCTCCGGCCAAATCAAGAAGGTGCACCCCTACGACTATGTCCTGAGCGAGTCGGAGAAGGCCAATGGCGGCTTCCTGCTGTGCTCTTACACGGCGGTCACCGACGTGATTATCGAGGCGGAGGTGGCCGGGGCCACCGATATCCCGCAACAGACCATCCAGACCCGGCTGCGCAACATCGAACCGCTGGCCGACGACCTGGTGGCGCTACACCTGTTTACCCCGCGCAGCCAAAGGCTACGCTTCCTGGCCGGGCAGAAGGTCAGCCTGGGCATCGATGGCCTGTCAGGCGAGTACTACATCGCCAGTTGCCCCTGCGAGGACCGCCACATCGAGGTGCATGTCCGGCGCGACAACCAGAACTTCGCCCGCAAGGCCTTCGAGGGCCTGAACAAGGATGCTTTGGTGACCCTGACCGGGCCCGAGGGGAATTTTGTGGTCAAGCTCGACTCCCATCGGCCGGTGATCTTCCTGGCCTGGGATGACGGTTTCGCCCCGATCAAGAGCCTGGTCCAACACGTGATGTCGCTGGAGGTGGCCGACTCCATGCATTTGTATTGGGTGAGCGATCGCTTGGTACACTACCAGGAGAATTTGTGCCGATCCTGGGCCGATGCGCTGGACAACTTCCATTACCAGCCCTTGTCGGCCAAGGACGGTTTGGCCCGGGTGATCGAAACGATATACGCCGAACATCCCGATCTCAAACGCTGCGATATCTATGCAGCGGGTCCGGCTGAGTTTCTCGAAGCGGCGCGTAAGGCGGCCCTGGATCGGGGCATGTCGATGCTAGGTTGGCATATGGAAAGGATAGAGTAAGCATGGCAGCAAAGGTGATCGCAGTCGTCAACCAGAAGGGCGGGGCAGGCAAGACCACCCTGGCCATGCTTTTGGCCGGCAGCCTGGGGGACGCGGGCCATCGCGTCCTGGTGGCGGATGCCGACCCGCAGAACACGGAGTTGCGCTGGGCCAGCGCCGGCAATGTGTTTCCGGCCGATGTCGAAGACTTGTCGGGCGAGGAAGGCAAGCTGCACAAGCATTTGCGCCGGCGCGAGGACGAGTACGACTACATCGTGATCGACAGCCCACCGGCGGCCACCGCCCCGGTGACCGAGAGTGCCCTCAAGCTGGCCCATCTCGCCCTGGTGCCAGTGATCCCCTCGCCCCTGGACCTCTGGGCCTCGGAGCGGATTCGCGAGGCCATCTTCGAGGCACGCCAGAAAAACCCGGCCTTGGAGGCGCGGATCGTGATGAATCAATTGCAGCCGAACACCCTGATCTCGCGCGAGGTGATCGGCCTGCTGCCCAACTTCGGCATCCCGCTGCTGTCGGCCACCCTGCGCCAGCGCACCATCTACAAGGAATGCGCAGCCGAGGGGCATAGCATCGAAGGCTTGGGCAGTCGCGCCCAGATGGCGGCGAAGGAGGTCGACTTCCTCAAGCGCCGGGTGCAGGCTCTGTTGCGCAAGATCGATAATGCCTGAACGCGCTTAGCGCGATTTCCGCCCCAGACATTCCAGGTAAGCCAAGCCATCGGGCTGGCTGCGGTTGCGTTGCGCCTGCCAGATGACCTCGGCCAGGCAGTCCATGATGGCATGCTGCGCGGCGTGGGGGTCTTGCGTGCGTTGCAGCAGGCGTTCGTAGGCGGCCTTGATGCCCGGCGGCTGGTCGATGGCCAACTGCTCGGAGATGCTCAAGTGCAATGACAGATGCAGGAAGGGGTTGGTCTCGCCCATCTCCGGCCGCCATTCCCGTTCGAGACTGTTGTCGCCCGCCTCCAGCACCGCGTGGTATTCCGGATGCCGGGCGATGTGCTCCGCCGCCAGCGATTCCAATTCAGTCATCACCGTGCGTTCGCGATATTTGCGCCAGGCCTCGATCAGGAAGCGGCGGGCCTGGTCCCGGCTTGGGTCAAACATAACCCAGCCCCAATACTGCACTGTATTGCAGCAGCCGGTTCATGTCGTTGAGCCGGGCGATCTCGCCGTTGCCGTAGAAGCCGATCAGCGGCAGCTCGGGATAGCGCTCGGCGATCAGGGCCAGGTCGCGGTCCTCGCCGCCGTAAAAGCCGGGGCCGCGGCCGAGACAGGGGAAGAACAGGCCGAAGGCGGGCGGCTCCAGGGTATCGCTGCCTAGGCGGTCGAGCATGGCATGCAGGTCCTGCTCGGCTGCGTCTGGCTGGCGCACCGCCCAGAACAGCCGGTCGCCTTCCGCGAGTTGGGCCGGCACGGTGACGATGCCGTTGTCCGGGTTGGCGGAGAGGATGGGCAGCAATTGGTAGCGGCCCTCGGCTAGGGCGTCCTCGGGTTCGCCGTGGGTAATGCCGGCCATGAACAAATGCAGGGGCATCCCTTCGATCGCCTGGCCGATCTGGGGCAGGGCCTGGGCCAAGCTGCCCAGGGCCATTTTCCCGGCCACCGCCATGATGTCGTTGCCGATCACCCGGGTGATCTCCTGCGGTTCGGACAGCGGGCGCGCGCCCTGTGACAGGCCGATGCGCAGGCGCACGCCGCCGAAGCTCAGGCCGCAGTGACCGCTGGGCTGGACACGGCCGCTGCTCCAGACCCGGAACGGCCCCTGGCCATCGCTGTCGCTGGCGATGGCGCCGAAGCGCTGCTCGTCGCTCTCCAGCCAGGTCAGGTCGAGCCCGCCGGGGGCGGCGAACGACAGCACCGGGTCATCGCCCGGCATGGCGTGTTTCAACTGGATGTCGCCGCCGAAGACCATGGCCGCCACGGCCGGCTCGCTCATGGCCTGGGCGCTTTCGGTGAACAAACCACTCGCGCTGCAGCCGTCGACCTGCAGACAGCCGGCGACGCGGGCGGCCTCGTGCAGGGCGGCGTTCGGTTCCTGGGCGTAGTGGTCGGAGAGGAACAGGAGCACGGCGTTGGCATAGCTCAGACCGGCGCGGTCCAGCGCCGTCTGTACCGCTTCGTGGACCAGTTCGGTCCTGGCGAGGTGGCCGCGGACCAAGGCGGTGGCGATGTTCATGGCTCCCCTGGCGTCTTATCTTTGAATTGGCTACGGCCGCCCGGCTTTGCCGGCTTAACGCCCGCTTCGCGGGCATTAGCCTTCGCCGCAACCCGTTTTCGCTGCTTGTTTTTTTCCAAAGGGAAAACCGGGTTGTCGCAGAGGTCGCGGATCAGGCAGTGCGGACAATCCGGCTTGCGCGCCTTGCAGACGTAGCGGCCGTGCAGGATCAGCCAGTGATGGGCATCGTGCTTGAACTCGTCCGGCGTGGTCTTGAGCAGCTTCTTTTCCACTTCGAGCACGGTCTTGCCCGGGGCCAGGCCGATGCGATTGGCGACCCGGAAGATATGGGTGTCCACTGCGATGGTCGGCTGACCGAAGGCGGTGTTGAGCACCACATTGGCGGTCTTGCGGCCGACACCGGGCAGGGCCTCCAGCGCCTCGCGCTCGGCCGGCACCTCGCCGCCGTGCAGCTCCAGCAGTTGCCGGCACAGGCCGATGAGGTTCTTCGCCTTGGTCTGGTAGAGGCCGATGGTGCGGATGTGCTGCTTGAGGCCTGCTTCGCCGAGGGCGAGCAGCTTCTTCGGGGTGTTGGCCACCTTGAACAAAGTGGCGGTGGCCTTGTTGACGCCGACGTCGGTGGCCTGGGCCGAGAGCACCACGGCGACCAGCAGTTCGAACGGGGTGCGGTAGTTGAGTTCCGTGGTCGGCTTGGGGTTGGCCGCTCGCAGGCATTCGAAGATGGCGCGCCGCTTGTTTGCGTTCATCGGGCGGCGTTCATGCGGCCTGCTGCTGCGGCTCCGGCGTTGCAGCCACGGCCTTGAGCCGCAGATCCCACCAGTTGCGCATAGCGATCAAGAGGCCCAGGCCAATGAAGGCGCCCGGAGGCAGGATGGCGAGCAGGAAACCTTGGTAATCGGGCGCGAGGAACACAGTCCAGCCGGCGGCCTGGGGGCCGAACACCAGATCCAGGCCGGAGAGCAGGGTGCCCTTGCCGAAGGCCTCGCGTCCCGCGCCCAGTACCACCAAGACCAGGGTGAGGCCCAGGCCCATCATGATCGCGTCCACTGTGGAGTGCCAGGTCGAGCGCTTGGAGGCGAAGGCCTCGACCCGGGCAAGCACGATGCAGTTGGTGGTGATCAAGGGGATGAACACGCCCAACACCAGATAGAGCGGATGGACGTAGGCATTCAACAGTAGCTGCACCACGGTGACCAGGACGGCGATGATGAGGACGAAGACCGGGATGCGGATGGCATGCGGGATCCAGTGGCGCAGACCGGAGACGGCGCCGCTGGAGATGGCCATGACCAGGGTGGTGGCCAGGCCCAGCGAGAGCGCATTGACCACGTTGTTGCTGATGGCGAGCAGCGGACACAGGCCGAGCAGTTGCACGATGCCCGGGTTCTGTTTCCACAGGCCATTGACGATGATGTCGCGGGTCTCGGTAGAAATCATGCTGTTGCCTCGCTGGAATGTGACTGCGTCTGGCTGGTCGATTTGAGCAATTCCGCCTTGTGGAGTTCGAAATACTGCAGGGCCTTGTGCACCGCCTTGACCACGGCTCGGGGGGTGATGGTGGCGCCGGCCATGTAATCGAAGCGGCCGCCATCCTTGCGCACTCGCCATTGGTCCTCTGTCACGCTGCCGAGCGAGAGGCCGTCGAATTGGCGAATCCAGTTGTTCTTCTTGATCTCGATATAGTCGCCTAGGCCCGGGGTCTCCTTGTGCTGGGCCACGCGGACGCCGCCCAGGCGGCCGTCGGCCAGGATGCCGATGAGCAGCTTGATCTCGCCGGCATAGCCGTCGGGTGCGGTGGCTTCGAGCACGACCGCCATGGGCTTGCCATTCAGCCGGGCCGGGTAGGCGAGGCCGGGCTTCTTGCCGCCGAGCAAAGGGTCGCGCGCCAGCGGCATCGCATCGGCCACCAAATTGTTGTCGAAACTGCCTTCCGGCAGGGTTTGGGCAATCAAGATTTGTTGGGTGGCCTGCTCGCTGCGGGTGATGGTGTCATAGGTCAGGCCATAAGTGCCCGAGAGCAGCACCGTACCGACGGCGCTGAATACCAGCAGGGCCAGGGCAGTGGTGATGGCGGCGCGGACCATGGTCTTCATGGCCGGTTCCTTCCGGACTTGCCGGTCTGGCCGAAGATCCGCGGCTGGGTATAGAGGTCGATCAGCGGAGCGGCGATGTTCATCAGCAGCACGGCGAAGGCGACGCCGTCCGGGAAATTGCCGTAGATGCGGATGATCACCGTGAGGAAGCCGGCGCCGGCGGCGTAGATCAGTTTGCCGTGTGGGGTCGAAGCGGCGGTGACCGGGTCGGTGGCGATGAAGAAGGCGCCGAGCATGGCCCCGCCGGTGGCCAGGTGGAACAGGGCATCGGCCTGCTGACCGGGTTCGAGGATTTGCACGGCGCTGGCGGTGAGGGCGATGGCGGCGAGGAAGGCGACCGGGATATGCCAAGTGATCAGCCGCTGGGCTAAAAGCAGAAGGCCGCCTAGCAGAAACATGAAGGCGACGACTTCGCCGCCGCTGCCGCCGAAGTGGCCGAAGATGGACTGGCTGGTGATCTCGTCGAAGGCGGTGCCCGCTCGCAACTGGGTCTTCAGGCTATCCAGGGGCGTGGCCGAAGTGTAAGCGTCGACGCTCAAGGTGCCCTGACCGGCGAAGACCAGATCGAAGGCCTCGGCCAGGCTAGGCACGTGCGCAGCCAGAGCTACCGGCGCCGGCCACTGGGTCATCTGCACCGGGAAACTCAGGATCAGCACGGCGAAGCCGACCATGGCCGGGTTGAACAGGTTCTGGCCCATGCCGCCATAGAAGTGCTTGGCCACGATGATGGCGAAGAAGACCCCGACCAGATACAGCCACCAGGGCGCCAGGGTGGGCATTGACAAGGCCAGCAGCCAGGCAGTGACCAGGGCGGTGTTGTCCTGCAGATGCGGGCGGATCGGCAGGTTGCGCATGAGCAGGGCCAGGCTTTCGAAGCCGATGGCGAACAGGCTGCACAGCAGCAGGCTGACCAGGATGCCGGGCCCGAACAGCCACCAGTGGGCGGCGATGCCGGGCAGCAGGGCCAGCATCACCAGCAGCATGATGCGCGAGGTCGGTCGGCGGGTTTGGGTGATGTAGGGCGAGCCGGTCATTCCTTGTCCTCTTCCTGGGCGTGGGCCGCTTCGCGTAGCTTGGCGCGCCGGGCTTCGATCTCTTCGATCTCGTGCCGCACCTCGGCCGGGACATTGTCGATGTTTTTCGGCGTGACGCCTTCCTTGGCCTTTTGTGCTCGCTCGATGGCGGCCTGCAGGATGGCCTTCTTGCGCTCGGCCTCGGGGTCGGCTGTCGCCGGCGCGGCCTCGCTCTGCTTCAGGCGCTCGGCGGCCTTGGCCGCTAGCTTGTCGGCCTTTTCCTGCTTCTCCCGCTCTTCCCGGAACTGGTGGAACTCATGCCGGGTGCGGGCCTGTTCGGCTGCCTGCTTCTCCCGCTCGCGGGCCCAGATCTCGCTCTTGGCGAAGCGGAAGTAATCGACCAGGGGGATATGGCTGGGGCAGACATAGCTGCAACAGCCGCACTCGATGCAGTCGAACAGCTGGTAGCCCTGGGTCTTGCCGAAGTCCCGGGCCTTGGCATACCAGTACATCTCGAAGGGTTGCAGGCTGACGGGACAGGCGCGGGCGCACTCGCCGCAGCGGATGCAGGGCATGGGCGGTGGGGCGGGCGGGAACAGGGCCGGATTTTTGACGATGACGCAGTTGACCGACTTGGTGATCGGGGCGGCGGCATCGCGCAGATCGAAGCCCATCATCGGGCCGCCGATCAGCCGGCCGGAGGCACCGGCCAGCTCGCCGCCGGCCAGGCGGATCAGGTCGGCGATGGGGGTGCCGATGCGCACCTCGATGTTCTGCGGTTCGGCGACATGGCCAGTGACGGTGACCACGCGCGAGATCAGGGGTTCGCCGAATTCGATCGCCCGGTACAGGCTGTAGGCGGTGCCGATGTTGAACACCTGGACCCCGATATCGCTGGATAGCGCGCCGGACGGGGTTTCCTTGCCGGTCAGAAGATAGGTCAGCTGCTTGCCGCCGCCGGCCGGATACTGGGTGGGCACCGCCACCACCTCGAGCGGGAAGCCGCATTGCTCGGAGGCCTCGCGCATGGCGGCGATCGCCTCGGGCTTGTTGTCCTCAATGCCGATCAGGATTTCCTCGGCATGGAGCAGGGACTGGATGACGGCGGTGCCGCGCAGGATGTCGTGGGCCCGTTCGCGCATCAAGCGGTCGTCGCAGGTGATCCAGGGTTCGCACTCGGCGCCGTTTAGGATCAGGGTAGGAATCTTGGCTGCACCCTTGGGGTTGAGCTTGATGTAGCTGGGGAACACCGCGCCGCCGAGACCGGCCAGGCCCAGATCGCGCACGCGGTTGCGCAGCATGCTCGGGTCCATGTTGCGCCAGTCGATCAGCGGCTGGTATTCGATGGCGCGGTCGTCGCCGTCGCTCTCGATCACGATGGCGAGGTCGGCGATGCCGGATGGATGTGGTACCGGCTGCGGTGCGATAGCGATGACCCGGCCCGAAGTCGGAGCATGGACGGCGGTGGAGACGTAGCCGACGGCCTGGCCGATTATCTGGCCCTTGAACACCTTGTCGCCCGCCTTGACCACCGGCTTGGCCGGGGTGCCGATGTGCTGGCGCAGGGGCACGACATAGCGCGGCAGCAGCGGCGCCTGGGCGATCGGCCGGGCGTTCGACTCGGCCTTGTGGTCTGCGGGATGGACACCGCCCGGGAAGGGATGGAGGCTGCGCATGGCTCAGGCGTTCTTCACCGGATGCAGGGGAATCACCGGGTAGCGCCACTTCCAACTCGCAATGTCCTCATGGATCACTTGCATGTGGATGCATTCGACCGGACAGGGCGGCAGGCACAGCTCGCAGCCGGTGCACTGGTCGGCGACAATGACGTGCATCTGCTTGGCGGCGCCGACGATGGCGTCGACCGGGCAGGCCTGGATGCACAAGGTGCAGCCGATGCAAAGGTTCTCGTCAATGACAGCCACCGCCTTGGGCTTGTGTTCCAGCCCCTCGCCCAGGGGTTTGGGATCAACCCCGAGCAATTCGGCCAGCCGCTTGACGCCGTCTTCGCCGCCCGGCGGGCAGCGATTGATGTCGGCTTCACCTTTGGCGATGGCCTCGGCATAGGGTTTGCAGCCGGGAAAGCCGCACTGGCCGCATTGGGTCTGGGGCAGGATGCTGTCGATCTTCTCCACCAGCGGGTCGTCCTTGACCCGGTAGCGGACCGAGGCCCAGCCCAGCACGGCGCCGAGCACCAGGCCGCCGATGGCCATGACCAGGATCGCCGCTAGCATCGCTCGTCATGCCCGCATTGGCGGGCATCCAAGCGAATTACACACTGGATCTCCGCCTGCGCGGCGATGACCATGCCTGGGTCGACACCCGGCATGGTCACTTAATCAGCCCCGCGAAGCCCATGAAGGCCAGGCTCATCAGGCCGGCGGTGACCATGGCGATGCTGGTGCCGCGGAAAGGCAGCGGGATATCCGCGGCCTCAAGCCGCTCGCGCATGGCGGCGAACAGGATCAGCACCAGGGTGAAGCCGAGCGCGCCGCCCAAGCCGAACAGCAGGGATTCGACGAAGTTGTGGCCTTCCTGCACCGTGAGCAGGGGGATGCCGAGCACGGCGCAGTTGGTGGTGATCAGCGGCAGGTAGATGCCGAGCACGCGGAACAGCACCGGGCTGGTCTTTTTGATGAACATCTCGGTGAAGCCGACGATGGCCGCGATGGTCACGATGAAGGACAGGGTGCGCAGATAGCCGAGATCGGGGCCGAGCAGATAGGTGTCGATGATGTAGCTGGCGCCCGAGGCCAGGGTGAGGACGAAGGCGGTGGCGGCGCCCAGGCCGAGCGAGGTTTCCAGCTTCCGGGACACGCCCATGAAGGGACAGAGGCCGAGGATCTTGCTCATCACGATGTTGTTGACGAACACCGTGCCGATGAGGAGGAGTAGGTAGTCTTGCATGATGGGGTCGCTGGAATGACTGGATTATCGGTTAGCGCGGCCTATCGGGGCAACCCTTGAGGGGTTGTCGTTATTAGGCTATGCCGGTGCGTTGGCGCCAGCGGCGGATGACCCAGGCATAGACCACCAGATTCATGGCGATGACCAGCAGGCCAAGGCCGATTTGGACCGGCCGGGTCAGGCCTTCCGGATAGATCACGGCGAGCAGATAGTGGCCGATGAAGTCGCCGGCATAGCCGGCCTCGCCGGCCGATTGCCGTAAGCTGTTTTCCAGGGGGGTCAGCGGGCAGGGAAGGTTGGCGATTTCCACGGCCGCGCCCCAAGCGGCAAGCGGCAGGTGCAGCCAGATCAGCCGGGGCCAGCGCGCGACCAGCAGCCCGCCGCCACCGACGAAGGCGATGAAGCCCAGATGCGCCAGCAGGACCAGATCGGCCAGCAGGCTGTAGCTCACAGCTATCTGGCCGAGCCGGTTGGCGGCTCAGTCGAGCAGATCGTGGGCACCGTCACAGAAGGGCGCATTGGCCGTGTGCTTGCAGGCACAAAGCCAGTAGGTGTCCTTCTTCTCCACCTTGAAGGCCAGGGGCTGGAAATCCGTGCCTTGGTGCGAGCCGTCGCAGAAGGGCTGGCTCTTGGAACGGCCACAACTGCACCACCAGTATTCGCCCGGTTCGAGTTCGATGCCGATGGGGCTTTTTGCGGCTACGACGGGATCGCTCATGCTCGTTTTCCTCTCATTGCAATGGACAGTATTCGCCACCTGTCGGGCCAGTGGTTCTAGTTTGACCCTGATCAAGGCCGGGCGGCATTCGGCCGGATAAGCTTGTCAGCAGCTTCAGTTCAATCTTTCCTCAACTACTTGAATGCAGACAAAATGAGCCTTCAAAAAATCTTCGAAAAAAGCGAGAACACCGCCGTTGCCCTGATGTTCGGTCTCTTCATCGTTTCCCACTTCGGGGTGCTCTACCTGTTTACCACCGTCTAAACCGGGTACCCGGCCTCACACCAACTGGCGCCAGTCGGCGCAGTCGAGGCCGAGGTCTTCCGCCAAGCCCGGATGGGCCAGGCGGCCCTTCGCCAGATTCAGGCCGGCGGCGAAGCCGGCATCCTGTTCGAAGGCGCGGCGCAGGCCTGGACCGGCCAATTTCAGCAGATAGGGCAGGGTCGCCTCGGCCAAGGCCAGGGTGCTGCTGCGGGCCACGGCACCCGGCATGTTCGGCACGCAGTAATGCACGACGCCTTCCTCGACGAAGAAGGGCTCGGAATGGCTGGTCGGCCGCGAGGTCTCGGCGGTGCCGCCCTGGTCGATCGAGACATCGACCAAAGCACTGCCGCGCGGCATGCTGCGCAGGAGTTGGCGGCTGATCAGGCGTGGGGCATGACGGCCCGGCACGTAGGCGGCGCCGATCACCAAGTCTGCTTGGGCTAGGCATTCCTCGATGTTGGCGGGGTTCGCGAAACGGGTCTTGAGCCGGCCTTGGTAGAGGTCATCGTAGGCCTTGAGCTTGTCGGCGTTGCGGTCGAGCAGGGTGACATCGGCGCCGATGCCCACCGCGATACGCGCGGCATTGCCGCCGACATTGCCGCC
>JACAEC010000109.1 GCA_013389055.1 Hydrogenophilaceae bacterium | reverse complement strand
TCGAAGCGGCTCCGCCTTTACCAACGAAATGTACGTGCCGGACTTTGTGCTTCATGCCGCCAGCTCCTTGCAGACATCGGCCACGCGTTCGGTGGCATCGGCCTTGGCCAGTTCGCGCGCCTTGATTGCCCTCGTCTTCAACGCCTCGCGCGTGAGGCCGTCGAGCCACTGCGCCAGGCCCTCAGGGGTCAATGCTTTTTGCGGCAGCAGCCAGGCCGCCTCGCGCTCGGACAGGAAGCGGGCGTTCGCGCTCTGGTGGTCGTCCACCGCGAAGGGGAAGGGCACGAAGGCCGCGGCGACGCCGGCGGCGGCCACCTCGGCCACGGTCAAGGCGCCTGCCCGGCAGATCACCAGATCGGCCCAGGCGTAGGCCGCCGCCATGTCGTCGATGAAGGCCAGGCAGTCGGCCGCCACCGAGGCGGCCGCATAGTTCGCCTCCAACTGCTCGATGTGCTTGGCCCCGGCCTGGTGCCGCACCACGGGCCGCCGCTCGGCCGGCAGCAGGGCCAGGGCCTTGGGCACCGAGTCGTTCAGCGCCGCCGCGCCCAGGCTGCCGCCTACCACCAGCAGGCGCAGCGGGCCCTGATGTTCGGCGTAACGCACGTCCGGTGTCGGCAGCGCGGCGATCTCGGCCCGCACCGGGTTGCCGACCCAGACCTCGTTCCTGGCCAGCGGCGTTTTCAGGGGCAGGCCGAGCAGCACGCGATCGGCCACTTTCGCCAGCACCCGGTTGGTCATGCCGGCGATGGCGTTCTGTTCGTGGATGACCAGCGGCTTGGCCAGCAGCACGGCCATCATGCCGCCGGGGAAGGCGGGATAGCCGCCGAAGCCGGCCACCACGTCGGGCCGCACCCGGAAGATGGCGCGCAAGGCCTGCCAGAAGGCGATGAGCATCTGCAGCGGCAGCAACACCAGGCGCAGGGGGCCCTTGCCGCGCACGCCGCCGAAGTTCAGCCATTCGATCTCGAAGCCGCGCTCCGGTACCAACCTGGCCTCCATGCCGGCCCGGGTGCCGAGCCAGACCACGCGCCAGCCCTCGCTGCGCAGGCGCTCGGCCACGGCCAGCGCCGGCATGATGTGGCCGCCGGTGCCGCCGGCCATGATCAGGGCGGTCCGCGCGCTCATCGCACCGCCCCTCCGCCCTTGCCGCGCATCAATTGGCGGTTTTGGCTGCGGCCGCTGCGCTTAACGTTCGCTTCGCTCACGTTCACCCTAGAGGGCATAAAAGCCTGCGCCGAAACAGGCAGCCCTTTGTGCATCGAAGCGATGTGCAATCTGAGGTTGCTCATAGGGTCTTCTTCCCCCTCATGAGCTGCCTGTTTTCGAAGTCGACCCGGATCAGGATTGCCAAGGCCATGCAGTTGGCGACGATGCCGGAGCCGCCGTAGCTCATCAGCGGCAGGGTCAGGCCCTTGGTCGGCAGCAGGCCCATGTTGACGCCCATGTTGATGAAGCTCTGGACGCCAAGCCAGACACCGATACCCTGGGCGACCAGGGCGGCATAGTTGCGGCCCATCAGCGCGGCCTGCCAGCCGACCGAAAAGGCGCGCCAGGTCACCCAGGCGAACAGGCCGATCACCGCCATCACCCCGAGGAAGCCGAGCTCCTCGGCGATCACCGCGAGCAGGAAGTCGGTGTAGGCCTCGGGCAGGTAGAACAGTTTTTCGACGCTGTCGCCCAGACCGACCCCGGTCAGCTCGCCGCGACCGAAGGCGATCAGGGAATGCGAGAGTTGGTAGCCCTTGCCGAGCGGATCGGCCCAGGGATCCATGAAGCCGATCACCCGCTGCAAGCGATAGGGCGACAGCCAGATCATCAGCACGAAGCCGACACCCAGCATCAGGATCAGGCCGGCGAACAGGCGCCAGTTGAGGCCGCCGAGGAAGAGGATGCCGAGGGCGATGGCCACGATCACCACGAAGGCGCCGAAGTCGGGCTCCATCAGCAAGAGGCCGCCGACACCGAGCATGACGAAGAACATGGGCATGAAGCCCTTCTTCAGGTTGTCCATCAGTGCCGCCTTGCGCACCGTGTAGTCGGCGGCGTAGAGCACGGCGAACAGCTTGACCAACTCGGAGGGCTGGAAATTGCCCAGCGGCCCCAGGGGAATCCAGCGCCGGCTGCCGTTGACCTCCTTGCCGATGAAGGGCAGCAGCACCGCGACCAGGCAGGCCGCCCCGATGATGAACAGCCAGGGCGCCGCCTTCTGCCACAGGCCGGTCGGCACCTGGAACACGGCGTAGGCCGCGGCCAGCCCGACCACCAGATACATGGCATGGCGGATCAGGTAGAACTCGCCCTGGTGGTTGAGGCTCTTGGCCTCGGCCACCGCGATCGAGGCGGAATAGACCATGACCAGGCCGATCGCCAGCAGGGCGAACACGGCCCAGAGCAGGCCCCAGTCGTAGGGCGCGAGCAGGGTGCGCTTGGGCTGGGTCGCCTTATAGAACATGGGCGCCCTCCTGCTCGGCCTTGAGGGCCTGCACGGCCTGGACGAAGACCTCGGCCCGGTGCACGTAATTGCGGAACATGTCGAAGCTGGCGCAGGCCGGCGACAGCAGCACGGCATCGCCCGGCTGGGCCAGATCGAAGCCCTGGCGCACCGCCGCCTCCAGGCTCTCGGCCCGCAGCACCGGGACCATGCCGGCGATGACCGCCGCGATCTGCGGCCCGTCGCGACCGATCTGCACCACCGCCCGCATATTCTTCACGGCCTGCTTCAGCGGCGAAAAATCCTGGCCCTTGCCGTCGCCGCCGGCGATCAGCACCACCGGGCAGGTCATGCCCAGCAGCGCCGCGACCGTGGCGCCGACATTGGTGCCCTTGGAGTCGTCGTAGAAGGCCACGTCCTTGACGGTAGCCACCTTCTCCACCCGATGCGGCAGGCCCTTGAAGGTCTTGAGGCCGGTCAGCAGCGGGCCGTACTCGATGCCGATCGCCCGGCACAGCGCCAGCGCGGCCAGGGCATTGGCCGCGTTGTGCAGGCCCGTGATCGGCAATTCGTCGACTGCGAGCAGGGCCTGCCCGCCTTCCGCCAGCCAATGGCGGTTCGCCTGCTGCACCAGACCCCATTCGGCCGGCGCCGACGGTTCGGCCAGGCCGAAGCAGAAAATTTCCCGGCCCGGTTCACGCATGGCCATGACCCGCGCATCGTCGCGGTTGAGCACCTGCACCCCGCTGCCGTGGAAGATGCGCGCCTTGGCCGCGGCGTAGTCCGCCATGCCGGCATAGCGGTCCATATGGTCTTCCGACAGGTTGAGCACGGTGGCGACGTCCGGCGTGAGGCTGCGAGTGGTTTCCAACTGGAAGCTGGACAGCTCCAGCACGTAGACCTCGGGTAGCGTTGTGCCCTGCTGGCTCAGGGCATCGAGCACCGGCAGGCCGATATTGCCGGCGACCACGGTCTTCAGCCCGGCCGCCTGACACAGGTGGCCGACCAGACTGGTCACCGTGCTCTTGCCGTTGCTGCCGGTAATGGCGATCACCTTGCTCGCGGTGCCGGCGATGGTGCGGGCGAACAGCTCGACATCGCCGACCACGTCCTTGCCCGCCTTCGCCGCCGCCTTGATCTCCGGCGTGGCCACGGCCACCCCGGGACTGACCACGATGAGATCGGCCCAGTCGAAATCGCTTTGCCTGAAGCCGCCCAGCGTGACGGCCACCCCGGGATGCATCTCCCGCAGGCGCTCGGCATGCGGCGGCGCCGACCGGCTGTCGGTCGCGCGCACCTCAACGCCCTGGCCCAAGAGCCAGCGCACGCAGGACAGGCCGGTGTCGCCGAGACCGACGACCAGGGCCTTACGAGCGGCGAGTGGCGAGTGGCGAGTGGCGAGTGGCACAGTTACCTCAGCTTCAGCGTCGACAAGCCGATGAGGACCAGCATCATCGAGATGATCCAGAAACGGACCACGACCTGGTTCTCCTTCCAGCCCTTCAATTCATAGTGATGGTGCAGCGGCGCCATCAGGAAGATGCGCTTGCCGCGCAGCTTGTAGGAGCCGACCTGGAGCATCACCGAGACGGTCTCGACCACGAACACGCCGCCCATGATGAACAGCACGATCTCCTGGCGGACGATCACCGCGACCACGCCGAGCGCGGCGCCCAGGGCCAGGGCACCGACGTCGCCCATGAACACCTCGGCCGGATAGGCGTTGAACCAGAGGAAGGCGAGGCCGGCGCCGACCAGGGCGCTGCAGAACACCACCAACTCGCCGGCGCCGGGGATGTGCGGCAGGCCCAGGTACTTGGCGAATACCGCGTGGCCGGCGACATAGGCGAACACCGCCAGCGCCCCGGCCACCATCACGGTCGGCATGATGGCCAGGCCGTCGGCGCCGTCGGTGAGGTTCACCGCATTGCTGGTGCCGACGATGACGAAGTAGGTGAGCAGTACGAAGCCGGCCACGCCCAGGGGCATGACGACCTCCTTGAAGAAGGGCACGATCAGTTCGGTCTGGGTGGGCAGGTGGGCGGAATAGGCCAGCCAGGCGGCGACGACAGCGGCGATGAGCGATTGCCAGAGATATTTCCAGCGGGCCGGCAGGCCGCGCGGGTTGCGCTGTACCACCTTGCGCCAGTCGTCGACCCAGCCGATGGCACCGAAGCCGACCAGGGTAACCAGGGCGATCCAGACGTACTGATTGCTGAGGTCGGCCCAGAGCAGGGTGGTGATGACCATCGAACTCAGGATCAGGGCACCGCCCATGGTCGGCGTGCCGGCCTTGACCAGATGGGTCTGCGGGCCGTCGTCGCGCACTGCCTGGCCGATCTTGTACTGGGTCAGCTTGCGGATCATGGCCGGGCCGATGACGAAGGAGATCACCAGGGCGGTAAGCACGGCCAGCACCGCCCGCAGCGTGATGTAGCTGAACACGTTGAAGGCCCGGATGTCATGGCCGAGCCACTGCGCGAGCATCAGGAGCATTGGTGTGCCTCCGAAAACGATTTCACGACGCGCTCCATCTGCATGAAGCGCGAACCTTTCACCAGCACCGTCACCTCCGGCGCCAACTCGTTCTCCACATCCGCCAGCAGTTCTTCGATCCGCTCGAAGTGCATGGCGCGCTGGCGGTCGTTGGCCGGGCCGAAGCCCTGCGCGGCATGGATGGACAGCTCGCCCAGGCAGAACAGGCGCTCGATGCCGGCGGCGCGGGCCTTCTCGCCGATCTCGCGGTGCAGGTCGGCGCCGCTCGGTCCCAGCTCGCCCATGTCGCCCAGGACCAGGATGCGTTTGCCAGGTTGCGTCGCCAGCACCTGGATCGCGGCCGAGACCGAATCCGGGTTGGCGTTGTAGGTGTCGTCGATGAGATGGGCGCCGAGCAGGCATTCCTTGCGCTGCAAGCGGCCCTTGACCCCGGCGTAGCCGCCCAGACCCTTGGCCACCGCATCGAGCGAGGCACCCAGGGCGAGGGCGGCGGCCGTCGCGGCGGCGGCGTTGCGCACGTTGTGCAGGCCGGGCGTGCGCAGCTCGCACTGAACCGTGCCGGCCGGGGTATGCAGGGTGAGCGCGGCACCGTAGGCCAGCGAGCGGTGCTCGACCCGGACGTCGGCCCCCTCGGAGAGGCCGAAGCTGACGATGCGCCGGCCCGAGTTCATCTGCCGCCAGAGCCCGGCATGCGGGTCGTCGGCATTGATCAGGGCGACGCCGTCGTTCTTGAGGCCGGAGAAGATCTCGCCCTTGGCTCGCGCCACCGCCTCGACCGTTTGCAGGCCTTCGAGGTGGGCGCGCTGGGCGTTGTTGACCAGGGCGGCATCGGGCTGGGCCAGGCCGGAGAGGTAGGTCAGTTCGCCCGGATGGTTCATGCCCATCTCGATCACGGCATAGCGGTGCGCGGGCGCAAGCCGCAGCAGCATCAGCGGCATGCCGATGTCGTTGTTGAGGTTGCCCTCGGTCGCCAGCACGGCGGCCTCGCCGGCTTCAGCGCGCAGGATCGCCGCGGTCATCTCCTTCACCGTGGTCTTGCCGTTGCTGCCGGTGATCGCCACCACCTTGGCCGGCTGTCGGGCGCGGTGCCAGGCGGCGAGCTGGCCCAGGGCCAGGCGAGTGTCCGGCACCACGATGGCCGGCGCCAGGGTGAGCTTGGCATCGGCATCGATCATCACCGCCGCGGCACCGGCCGCCAGCGCCTTGGCCGCGAAGCTGTGGCCATCGAAACGCTCGCCGCGCAAGGCGATGAACAGCGCGCCTTTCGGCAGATTGCGCGAATCGGTCGAGACCGCATGGAACTCGACATCCTCGCCCACGGCCCCTGCTGCCAAGGCCTGGGCCACTTCATGCAGCCGCATGCTCGGCCCTCCATTTTGCGAGGCCGCGCGCGGCCTCTTCGACATCCGAGAAATGCAGACGACGGCCGGCGATTTCCTGATAATCCTCATGGCCCTTGCCGGCGATCAGCACGATGTCGTCGCTGCCGGCCTCGGCGATGGCCCGCGCGATCGCGTCGGCGCGATCGACGACGGCGGTCTGGCCTGGCGGCATGCCGGCCAGGATCTCGGCGATGATCGCGGCCGGGTCTTCGCCTCTCGGGTTGTCGCTGGTGACGATCACCCGGTCGGCCTGGGCACTGGCGATGCCGCCCATCTGCGGCCGCTTGCCCTTGTCGCGGCCGCCGCCGCAGCCGAATACGCAGATCAGCCGGCCGTCGGCAGCCAGCGGCTTCAGGGTGTCGAGCACCTTGTGCAAGGCATCCGGGGTGTGGGCGTAGTCGACGATCACGGTCGGCGCCGCATCATCGCTGCCGACCCGTTGCAGGCGGCCGGCCACCGGCTTGACCTTGGCCAGGGCGGCGAGCGCATCCTCAAGCTTCACCTCACTGGCCAGCAGCGCCGCGAGGCAGGCCAGTAGGTTGTAGGCGTTGAATTCGCCCAGCAGCGCCGTCTGCAAGCGGCCGCGGCCCCAAGGCGTTGTGACGTCCAGGGTCATGCCCTTGCGATGCAATTCCAGATGCTCCGCATGCACCTCGCCGTTGCGCAGGCCATAGCCCAACACCCGGGTCGGGCCGCCTTCGAGGTCGCCATAGAGGCGCTGACCCAGTTCGTCTTCCAGATTCAGCACCGCCCACTTAAGGCCCGGCCAGTCGAACAGCTTCGCCTTGGCATGGGCATAGGCGGCCATGTCGCCGTGGTAGTCGAGGTGGTCGCGCGAGAGATTGGTCAGCACCGCGACATCGAAACCAGTCGCTTCGACCCGGCCCTGATCGAGGGCGTGCGAAGAGACCTCCATCGCCACCCCAGCGGCGCCAGCCTCGCGGAACTCGGCGAACAGACCTTGCAGGGTCACCGCATCAGGCGTGGTATGGCCGGTTTCGCTCAAGGCACCGGGCTTGTCCCCACATGGGGGGAAACCGTTGCCCAGGGTACCGACCATGGCCGTGCGCCGGCCGAGTGCGGTCAGGGCCTCGGCCAGCCAGTGGCTGCAGGAGGTCTTGCCGTTGGTGCCGGTCACCCCGATTGTCCAGAGCGCTTCGGAAGGGTGGCCATACCACTCGGCGGCGATCGCGGCCGCCTGCGCCTTGAGGCTGGCCACCGGCCGGTTGAACACGGTCCACTCGGCTTGCCAGGCAAAACCCTCAGGCTCCCAGAGCACCGCGCGGGCGCCGGCCTCGATCGCATCGGCGATGTGGCGGCGGCCGTCGTGGGCGCCGCCGGCGTAGGCGAGAAAGGCATCGCCCGCATGAACCTTGCGACTGTCGGCAGTGAAGCGCCGAACCGGCGGCTGCAGCGCGCGCATCTCCTGGATCAGGGCCTGGGTCTGGGTCTGGCTCATACGCCCTCCGCCACGACAGGGGCCGTTGCATTCGGGCCGGTCGAGGCCTCCATCGGCGCATCCGGTGGCACCGCCATCAGCCGCAGCGAGCCAGCCATGATCCGGCTAAACACCGGCGCGGCGATCTGACCGCCGTAATAGACGCCGACCGAAGGCTCGTCGACCATGACGGCGATGATCAGGCGCGGGTCGGAGGCGGGCGCCATGCCGACGAAGGAGGAGAGGTACTTGTCCGGGGAATAGCTGCCACCGATCAATTTGTGGGCGGTACCGGTCTTGCCGGCGACGCGATAGCCGATCACGCGGGCCAAGGGTGCGGTACCGCCATCCTGGGTGACCAATTCGAGCATGCTGCGCACTTCCCGCGCCGTGCGCTCGGCCAGGATGCGCTGGCCGACCACTGCCTCGCGCCGCTTGGCGATGGTCAAGGGCGGCATCCAACCATCGTTGGCGAATACCGTGTAGGCATGCGCGAGTTGCAGCAGGCTAACCGAAATGCCGTGGCCGAAGGCCATGGTCGCCTTCTCGATCGGCCGCCAGCTATCGTAGGGACGCAGCCGGCCGCTGCTTTCGCCGGGCAGCCCCGAATAGGGCGGCGCGCCGAAGCCGGCGCGGTTGAGCGTGCGCCAGTAATCCTCCGAGCGCATCTCGAGCACGATCTTGGCCATCGCCACGTTGCTCGAGACTTGCAGCGCCTCGGCAACGGTGAGATTGCCTTTGGGGTGTACGTCCTTGATGGTCTTGTCGCCGACGGTCAGATAGCCGGCGCCGGTATCGATGCGGGTTTCCGGCCGCACCACGCCGGCCTCCAAGGCCGATGCCACCAGGAACGGTTTCATGGTCGAGCCGGGCTCGAAGGCATCGGTCGCCGCCCGGTTGCGGGCGCGCTCATTGCTCATGGTCGAGCGATTGTTCGGGTTGTAGCTGGGCAGATTGGCCAGGGCAAGGATCTCGCCGGTCTTGGCATCGAGCACCACCACCGCACCGGCGCGCGCTTTGTTTTGCTGCACGGCGGCGGCCAGTTCGCGATAGGCCAGATACTGGATTTGCAGGTTCAGAGACAGCGCCAGGTCTTGGCCCGCCCGCGGCAGCTTGACCGACTCCAACACCTCCACCACGTTGCCACGGCGGTCCTTCGCTACCCGCTTCAGGCCCGGCTCGCCCGCCAGCAATTTCTGATAGACCAGCTCTGCCCCCTCGACGCCCTTGTCCTCGACCGAGGTCAGCCCCAGAACATGTGCCACGACTTCGCCGGAGGGGTAATAGCGGCGATATTCCGGCTTGGTGTACAGCCCCTTGATGCCGAGGGCCAGTGCCGCCGCAGCGACATCGGGCGGCAACTGGCGCCGTAGATAGACGAAGCTCTTGCTCTTGTCCTTGAACAGCTTGTTCAGCGCAGCCAGATCGAGATCGAGCAGGCCGGCCAGGGCGGCGACCTGTTCCGGCGTCGCCTCGGATTCACGCGGATTGAACCAGACCGATTCGACCGGGGTGCTGATGGCCAAGGGCTCGCCGCGGCGGTCGGTGATCATGCCGCGATAGGCCGGGATGGTGAGCAGGCGGTTGATGCGCGCGTCGCCCTTTTCCTGCAGGAATTCGTCCTGCCAGCCCTGCAGATACATGGCCCGGGCGCTCAAGGCAGCATAGCCGGCAAACAGCACGCCCAGCATCAGGCGCATGCGCCAGCGCTGCAAATCCAGGCGCAGCAGCGGGTTGACCCGGCGGCTCATGGCGCCACCCCGCGCATCAGATTGAGGATGTGGATCTGCTTGGGCTCGGGCACCGCCATCTGCAAATTCTGGCGGGCCACCTGCTCGATGCGGGCGTGCATGGCCCAAGTGCTCTGCTCGAGCTGAAGCCGGCCCCATTCGATATCCAGGGCGCGCGCCCTTTCCTGTTCCGCCTGCAAGTCAATAAATAATTTGCGCGCCTGATGGCGCGCAGTGACGACGGATAGGGCGCAGAGCACCAAAAGGATGGCGAGCGTCATGGTCACCCGGAACATGCCGTCTCCGTTCGCTCGGCCACGCGCAGCACGGCACTGCGGGCACGCGGGTTGCGCGCGATCTCGGACTCGGAGGCGCGGATGGCACGGCCGACCAGACGCAGCCGGCCAGCCTTGATCGCATGCGCGGGCATCGGGATTTCCGGCGGGAGATCTTCGCCCTTCGCCTCTGCCCGCATGAACCGCTTGACCATCCGATCCTCCAAGGAATGAAAACTGATCACCGCCAGGCGACCGCCCGTGCGCAAGACCTCGACACCCTGCGGGAGGGCCTGCGCCAACTCCTCCAACTCGCGGTTAATGTGAATCCGGACAGCTTGAAAGGTCCGCGTCGCCGGATCCTGGCCACGCTCGCGCGTGCGCACCGCCGACGCCGCGATCCGTGCCAGCTGAGCAGTGCGTTCGATGGGCGCTTCTGCGCGTGCTGCAACAATCGCCCGCGCAACCGACTTAGCAAACCGCTCTTCGCCATATTCCCGGATGACATGTGCGATCTCCTCTTCCGCTGCCGTGTTCAACCACTCCGCCGCGGTCTCGCCCTGGCTGGTATCCATGCGCATGTCGAGCGGCGCATCGAAGCGGAAGCTGAAGCCCCGTTCCGGCTCGTCGATCTGCGGACTGGACACGCCGATGTCGAGCAACACCCCGTCCACCTCGTTCAGCCCGGCCGCGGCCAGCGTCGCCTGGAGCCGGCTGAAATGGGCATGGACGATGCCAAATCGCCCATCCCGAATCCGCTCGCCATCGGCCACCGCCCGCGGATCGCGGTCCATCGCCAGCAGTCGGCCCCGCGCGCCCAGCCGGCCGAGGATGGCCCGACTGTGGCCGCCGCGGCCGAAGGTGGCGTCGACATAGACGCCCTCCGGCCGGATGTTCAATGCCTCCAACGTCTCTTCCAGCAGGACCGGGACATGGGCCGACTGCCCATCGGTCACAAAGAGAACCCCTTCAGCTCGTCCGGCAGCTCACCGTTCTGCAGGGCACTGCCCAGCAGCTCCGGCAACTGGCCGGCCGCCTCGTATTGCGCCTGCCAGGCCGCTTCGCTCCAGATCTCGAACTTGTTGCCCTGGCCGACCAGCATCGCCTCCTTCTCCAGCTTGGCGTGCTTGCGCAGCATCGGCGGCAGCAGAATGCGGCCGGCGCTATCGATCTCGACATCGGAGGCCGAGCCGACCAGGATGCGCTGCAACTGGCGGCTGACCGGATTGAAGCTGGACAGCGCGGTCAGCTTGCGCTCGATCGGCTCCCACTCGGGAAAGGGGTACAGCAGGAGGCAGCCGCTGGGATCGGCGGTGACGACCAAACGGCCACCACAACGCTCGCCCAGCAGCTAGCGGTACTTTGTCGGGATGGCCAGCCGACCTTTACCGTCGACCGCCAATGCGTTCAGTCCCCTAAACATCGCCTCCTCCAGGGCCCGGCGTTGCCACCAGGACCCACTTTCCTCCACTTTTCTCCATTGATTCCCACTTTAGTGGCCAAGAACCTTCACTGTCAAGGCTAAACAGGGATTTTTTTCAATGAAGACAAAGACTTACGTGCAAAAGCCAATGTGATCAAATAGGGAAGATAAAGAAGGCAGTACGGTGGGAACTTAAAGTGGATTGTTAAGAGTGCGCAGTGGGCGCGTCATGCGACGCCACGCTTGGGGCGGTCCAAGCAGGTCTACGAGAAAGGGGGAGTCGGCCGATAAGCCGGGTTCTGTCTGAAGTCTTTCGACTCAAGGCAATCATTCATCTGGGACGACGATCGCTCGCCGCCTCGTGCAGCCTACCCGCAGGCTCAGCGGGCCGCCTCAATGCCTGCCTATTTGGCTTTGCTCCGGGTGGGGTTTGCCCGCCGGGACTGTTGCCAGCCCGTCCGTGCGCTCTTACCGCACGATTTCACCCTTACCTGATCCGTCCTTGCGGACGGCCATCGGCGGTATCTTTCTGTTGCACTTTCCGTCGCCTCGCGACGCCCAGGCGTTACCTGGCACCCTGCCCTTCGGAGCCCGGACTTTCCTCTGCCTGCGCTTTGCAGCGTACACAGCGATTGCCTGGCCGACTCCCGTAACCAGTATACGGGGCGATCAGACCAGTTGCCAGGCAATCGATTCCCCCGCCCGCAGCGGCACCAGCATGTCATCGCCGAAGCTCAGGCTGTCCGGCGCGTTCCAGGCGGTCTTGCGCAAGGTGATGCGCTCGGTGTTGCGCGGCAGGCCATAGAAATCCGGCCCGTAAAAACTGGCGAAGGCCTCCAGCTTGTCGAGTGCGCCGGCCGCCTCGAACACCTCGGCATAGAGCTCGATGCCGGCGTGTGCGGTGTACATGCCGGCGCAGCCGCAGGCGCACTCCTTGGTGGTTTTGCCATGCGGCGCGCTGTCGGTGCCGAGGAAGAATTTCGCATCGCCCGAGATCGCCGCCTCGATCAGCGCCCGGCGATGCGCCTCGCGCTTGAGCACCGGCAAACAGTAGTAATGCGGCCGGATGCCGCCCTTGAACATGGCATTGCGGTTGTAGAGCAGGTGATGCGCGGTCAACGTCGCCGCCACATTGGCCGGCGCCTGCTTGACGAACTCGATGCCCTCGCGCGTGGTGGTGTGCTCCAGCACCAGCTTGAGTTTCGGAAATCGCTTCAGAACCGGTATCAGCACCCGCTCGATGAACACCGCCTCGCGATCGAACACATCGACCTCCGGGTCGGTCACTTCGCCATGAACCAGCAAGGGCATGCCCTGCTCGGCCATAGCCTCGAGTGCGGGATAAGCGCGTTCCACGGCGCTAACCCCGAAATCGGAATTGGTGGTCGCGCCGGCCGGGTAATACTTCACTGCATGGACGAAGCCGCTGGCACGGGCCTTGGCAATCTCTGCCGGCGTCGTGTTGTCGGTGAGGTAGAGCGTCATCAGCGGCTCGAAGCGCAGGCCGGCCGGCAAGGCGGCCAGGATGCGGTCGCGATAGGCGCGGGCCTCTTCGACCGTGCGCACCGGCGGCTTCAGGTTGGGCATGACGATGGCGCGGGCGAAGCGGCGCGCGGTGTCGGGCAGCACGGCGCGCAGCGCCTCGCCGTCGCGCAGGTGCAAATGCCAGTCGTCAGGCCGGGTGATCGTCAACGTTTCCATGTTTCTGCAACTCCAGAGCCAATTCGTAAACCGTGTTCTTTTTCTCGCCGGTCAACTGCACCGCCAAGGCCACCGCCTGCTTGAGCGGCAGCGCCGCCAGCAGCGCGGTCAAGGTCTCGCGCAGCTTGCCCGCATCCGCCTGAACCGGCGCGGCACCCTGGACGATGATCACGAACTCGCCACGGCCGCGGTTGACATCGGCGGCCAACCACTCACCGGCCTCGGCCAGGCGGCAGACGTGGACCTGCTCGAACAGCTTGGTCAGCTCGCGGGCGATGGCGATCTCCCGCTCCGCACCCAGCACCACACACAAATCATCCAAGGTCTCGGCAACGCGATGCGGCGCCTCGTAAAACACCAGGGCATAGGGCAATGTCTTCAGGTCTTCCAGGGCCTTGCGCCGCGCGGCCGGCTTGCTCGGCAGGAAGCCGTAGAACAACCACTGCCCGGCTTCCATGCCGGCGACCGACAAGGCCGCCGCCACCGCACTCGGACCCGGAATCACCTCTACCGGAATGCCGGCCGCGCGCGCCTGGCGCACCAGATGCACGCCGGGATCGCTCACCCCGGGCGTGCCGGCATCGGAGACATAGGCCACGCTCTTGCCCTCGCCCAGATCGGCCACCAGCCGTTCCGCCGCCACCCGCTCGTTGTGCTCATGCAGGGCGACCAGCTTCTTCTGCAGGCCATAGGCGTTGAGCAGGCCCTGGGTCACCCGGGTGTCTTCGGCGGCGACGATATCCACCGTCTTCAGGATATCCAGCGCCCGCAGGGTGATGTCGCGCAGATTGCCGATCGGGGTGGCCACGATATAGAGGCTGCCCGCGGCAGCCACGACGTCTTGCATCTTGTACCCAGTACCGTTAGCGTGAACGGCAGTTTAACAGGCAACAACCCAGGGAGGGCGCCATGCCGAGCGGGGCAGCGGCCGAAGACCGCGCAGCGGAGTATCTCCAGCGGCAAGGGCTGAAACTGGTGGCGCGCAACTATCGCTGCCGCCAGGGCGAGATCGACCTGATCCTGCGCGAGGGCACCACCCTGGTCTTCGTCGAAGTGCGCAGCCGCGCCAGTTCAGCCTTTGGCGGTGCGGCGGCAAGCATCACCCAGGCCAAACAAGCCAAGCTGATCCGCGCCGCGCAGCACTATCTCAGCCTGCAAAGCAGCCTGCCGGCCTGCCGCTTCGATGCCGTGCTGATCGACGGCAACGATCTGCAGTGGCTTAAGCATGCCTTCGAAGTCGTGTCCTAAGCCTCGGCTATAATCGGCTGGAACCTTAGGGGTATACCTTGAATCTGGCCGAACGCATCTACTACACCTTCCAGGAAAGCGCCCAGGCGAAGCTGAACGCGGCCGACATCCTGGCCGAGCCGATCGCCCTGGCCTCTGAGCGCCTGGTCCAATGCTTCATGAACGAGGGCAAGCTACTGGCCTGCGGCAACGGCGCCTCGGCCGCCGATGCCCAGCATCTGGTCTCGGAACTGATCAACCGCTTCGAACGCGAGCGCCCCGGCCTGGCGGCGCTGGCCTTGAATGCCGACAGCGCCACCCTGACCTCGATCGCCGACGATTCCGACTTTTCCATGGTCTTCGCCCGCCAGATCAGCGCCTTGGGCCAACCCGGCGACATCCTGCTGGCCATCTCCA
The DNA here is from genome assembly GCA_013389055.1 of Hydrogenophilaceae bacterium. GTDB lineage: Bacteria > Pseudomonadota > Gammaproteobacteria > Burkholderiales > Thiobacillaceae > Sulfuritortus. The sequence continues at coordinate 21,336 of JACAEC010000109.1, read as the reverse complement.
CCAACGGCTGCTCGCGCAACATCATCGAGGCAGCGCGCGCCGCCCAGGAACGGGAAATGGCCATCGTCGCTCTAACCGGCCAGGACGGCGGCGAACTGGCCGAGCTGCTGACCGATAAAGACATCCTGATCTGCGCGCCCGGCGACAACACGGCCCGCATCCAGGAGATCCATCAACTGGCCTTGCACTGCCTGTGCGACAGCATCGATCACCTGTTACTGGGAGCCTGATATGCGCAACACCCTGCTCATCGGCCTGCTCGGCCTTGCCACCCTGCAACTCTCCGGCTGCGCGCCCATCGTGGTCGGCGGTGTCGGCGCCGGCGCGCTCATGGCGGACGACCGCCGCACCCCCACCACCTACCTGATGGACGAGGAGATCGAGATCACCGCGACTGCCCGTCTGTTCAACGCCAAGCTCGACGGCGTCCACGCCAACTACACCAGCTTCAACCGCCGCGTGCTGATCACCGGCGAGGCCAGCACCGAGGCCGGGCGGGCCAAGGTGGAAGAGACCGCCAAGGGCGTGGTCAATGTCCGCGAGATCATCAACGAGATCGCCATCGCCTCGCCCTCCTCCCTGGTCGGCCGCAGCAACGATGGCTACATCACCGCCAAGGTCAAGACCCGACTATTCGAGGACAAACGCTTCAACGCCAATCACATCAAGGTGGTCACCGAGCGCGGCATCGTCTACCTGATGGGTCTGGTCAAGCGCGCGGAGGGTGACGCCGCTGCCGAGGTCGCCGCCGGCACCGGCGGCGTGCTCAAGGTGGTCAAGGTCTTCGAATACATCGACTAAACCATGCAATACAAAGACCTGCGCGACTTCATCGCCCAATTGGAACAGATGGGCGAACTCAAGCGCATCGCCGCCGAGGTCGACCCTTATCTGGAGATGACCGAGATCGGCGACCGCGTGCTGCGCAGTGGCGGCCCGGCCCTGTTGTTCGAGAAGCCCAAGGGCCACGCCATGCCGGTGCTGGCCAATCTGTTCGGCACCGTGCGCCGGGTGGCACTGGGCATGGGCGAGGAAGACCCGGCCCGGCTGCGCGAGATCGGCCGCCTGCTCGCTTACCTGAAAGAACCCGAGCCGCCCAAGGGCCTGAGAGATGCCTGGGAAAAGTGGCCGGTGTTGAAGCAGGTGCTCAATATGGCGCCCAAGGAAGTGCGCTCGCCCGCCTGCCAGGAAGTCGTCTGGGAAGGCGCCGATGTCGATCTCTCCCGCCTACCCATCCAGACCTGCTGGCCGAATGATGCCGGGCCGCTGATCACCTGGGGCCTCACCATCACCCGTGGCCCGCACAAGAACCGGCAGAACCTGGGCATCTATCGGCAGCAGGTGATCGGCCCGAACAAACTGATCATGCGCTGGCTGGCCCACCGCGGCGGCGCCCTCGACTTCCGCGAGCACCAATTGGCCCACCCCGGCCAGCCCTTTCCGGTCTGCGTCGCCCTCGGGGCCGACCCGGCGACCATCCTCGGCGCCGTGACGCCGGTGCCGGATTCGTTGTCCGAATACCAGTTCGCCGGCCTCTTGCGCGGCGCCAAGACCGAAGTGGCCAAGGCCCTCGGCGCCGACCTGCAGGTGCCAGCCTCGGCCGAGATCGTGCTCGAAGGCGTGATCCATCCGGGCGAGACCGCGCCGGAAGGCCCGTTCGGCGACCACACCGGTTACTACAACGAGGTCGAGACCTTCCCGGTGTTCACGGTCGAGCGCATCACCATGCGCCGCGAGCCGATCTACCACAGCACCTACACCGGCAAGCCGCCGGACGAGCCGGCCATCCTCGGCGTCGCCTTGAACGATGTGTTCGTGCCGCTCTTGCAAAAGCAGTTCCCCGAGATCACCGACTTCTACCTGCCGCCCGAGGGCTGCAGCTACCGCATGGCCTGCGTGTCGATGAAAAAGCAGTACCCGGGCCACGCCAAGCGGGTGATGTTCGGCGTCTGGTCCTTCCTGCGCCAGTTCATGTACACCAAGTTCATCCTGGTCACCGACGACGACATCGACGTGCGCTCGTGGCCCGAGGTGATCTGGGCCATGACTACAAGAGTCGATCCGGCGCGCGATACCTTGATCGTCGAAAACACCCCGATCGACTACCTCGACTTCGCCAGCCCGGTCTCGGGCCTGGGCAGCAAAATGGGTATCGACGCCACCAACAAGTGGCCGGGCGAGACCCAGCGCGAATGGGGCACACCGATCGCGATGGACGCCGCGGTCAAGCAACGCGTGGATGCCCTCTGGGACCAACTCGGCCTCTAGCCAGCCGCCAATAGTTGAGTATAATACTCGGACATTACTCACGGAGCTTTGCCATGTCAGCCGAACTCTTTTCTGCCGCCAAAACCGGTGACACCGAGGCCCTGCGCCGCCTGATCGCGGCCGGCGCCAATCCCAATGCCACCAACGAAGAAGGCCAGACCCCGCTGCATATCGCTGCCTTCGAAGGCCATCTGGGCGCCGTGCAGGCCCTGATCGATGCCGGCGCCGACGTCAACGCCCGCGATGCCATGCAGTGGACGCCGGTGTTCAAGGCCGCCTACAACCACGAACAGGATTGCGGTTACGCCCCCGTGGTCAAGGCCCTGGTCGATGCCGGTGCCGACGTCAACGCCCGGATCGGCTTCGGCATCACCCCGCTGATGCTGGCCGCCGGCGGCGGCGAAGGCGCGGTGTGCGAGGTGCTGCTCAATGCCGGCGCCGACGCCTTCGCCAGCAACGAGGCCGGCCGCACCGCCCTGCAGATGGCCAAGGAACGCCACTGGGTCGACGTGATCAATCTGCTGCACGATGCCACCGGCTTCGTCTCGGAGACCGAGGGCTCCTGCTCCACCGGCCGCAAGGGTCCGAGCGATCAGAAGATCGTCAACTTCATGAAGCGGCCGACGCACTGAGTCGGCAAGGCCGACAAAAAAGGCCGCATCTGCGGCCTTTTTTGTCGGTGGCTCGCGCCTCAGCCTTTGACGCTGTCGAGGCCGCCCTTCAAGACATGCACATTGAACCCGCGCTGCTCCAGCAGGAAGGCGGCTGCGGCACTGCGCTGGCCGGACTGGCAGAACACGATGTATTTCTGCTTGGGGTCCAGCTTGTCGGCGCGGGCACGCAAATGGGCAAGGGGAATATTGATGGCGCCCTTCAGCGTGCCGCCCTTGAATTCGTCTTCCAGGCGGACATCGATCAGGACTGCCCCGGTCGTCAGCATCTGCCTGACCTGCTCCGGCGTCACCCACTTGACCATGGGCGCCTTGAGCAACTCGTTGAAGTCCTGCTGCGCCATGCGCATGAGCACGCCGCTGCTGAGCATGGTCACCGTGGCGTTGCGCGGCATGCCCGAGATCAAGGCCTCCTCGCCGAAGCCGTCGCCCTTGCCCAGCTTGGCCAGCACGGCCGGCTTGCCGTCGGCGCCGGCGCGAGTCACCTCGGCCTCGCCCTCGCGGATCAGGTAATAGTTGTCGCCCGGATCGCCCTGCCGGATCACCACGTCGCCGGCCTTGAACTCCACCCGCTCGAAGCGGCCGAACATGGCGTTGGTGTTGGCCGGCGGCAGCTTCTGGAAAGCGGGCAGGGTCAGTACCGTGAACATCCACTCCGGGTCTTCGCCCTCGAATTCGGTCACCTCGAAGCCGGTCGCCTGGTCCATGGTGACGAAGCGATCCAGGGTCTCCTCGTCCACCCGCAATACCTGGGTTGGCGTTTTGGCGACGCCGGTATAGCGGCGCGGCTTGAGTCGGGCCAGGGCATAGCGGCCATCCTCGCTGCCGGCATCGATCACGATGGGTGCGCGGCCTTCATCGACCAGGCTGACTTGGCCTTCCAGCAGGTAATACAGCCACTTGTCGTTGTCGCCCTTGTTGAACAGGGTCTGGCCGGGGTAGAAATGCAGGATCTCGATGCGCTTGCCCAATTCGTCCATGCTCTGCTGCGACAGCGAGCTGATCGGTACGAACTGATCGAGATATTCGAGCGTCTGCTCATCCACCACGGCACATCCCCTTAAGAGCCCTAATCTTAGCCTGCAGACTATCTGCTGTTCAAAACGGTTCGACCGAATATTCCACGTTCAGCCGACGGGTCTGCCCGGCGGGCACGGTCACCCGATTGTCCAGGGCGTTGGCGCTCTCGACGCAGACCATCTCGCGCCAGCCGCCCTGGCCCGAGGTGCCGGGCCCCATATCGCCCATCTTCTCCGCCTTCTCGACCCAGGGCGTCCACACCACGGTCGACTGGCTGCCCGACTTGGCGATGCGGATGCGGCGGCGGAGCCCGGCATCCTCGATCACGCACTCGGCCCCGGTATTCACATAGACCCGGTCGGTCTCGCCGCTGAAGGTGATGCCGCCTTCCTGGCGCTTGCGCGCGAAGTTTTCCACCTTGTCCAGATATTCGCAGCCCTCCAAGCCGAGCAGGCGGACCTCGGCGATGTCGCCGATCTCGAAATAGGTGTGCAGGGCCTCGCCGATGACGAAATCGTGATCGCCCAGGTTGGTGGTGATCAGGTTCAGCTTCAGGCTGCGGCCCACGGTGACCAGAATCTCCAGGCGCGAACGGTGCGGCCACTGCGCCCGGGTCTGCTCGTTCTCGACCAGGGCCAGGGCCAGCTCGGTCTCGCCGGAATCCAGGGCGCGGCTGTCGGTCACCTCCCAGTTCACCGTGCGGGCATAGCCGTGCGCGGGAAAACCCGCCTCGGTCTCGTGCGGACCGAACCAGGGCCAGCAGACCGGCGCACCGCCGCGGATGGACTTGCCCGGCGCAAACTTCGCCGCACTCGAGACCCAGATCACCGGCCGCGCTTCGGTCTTGGGTTGCCAGGTCACGACATGGCCGCCTTGCAGGCAAATGCTGGCCGTGGCCTGGGCGTTGTCGATCTCGGCGAAGACCAGGCCTTCGGCATTGGCCCGGAAACCCAACTGGCCGGGGATGGACAGGCGGGCATTGAGGTGTTCGAGCGGGGTCATGCTGCTTCCTTCTTATCTGCGTTCGACTTGGGAGACATCGCGCACGGCGCCAAAGGCGGCGGAGGTGGTCATCGCCGCATAGGCGCGCAGGGCGGCGGAGACCGGGCGCTCGCGGCCGAGCGGCTGCCAGGCCTGCTTGCCGCGGGCCTCCATGGCGGCGCGACGACGGGCCAGCTCCGCCTCGGTCACCGCCAGATGGATCTTGCGCTGGGGGATGTCGATCTCGATCATGTCGCCTTCCTCGACCAGGCCGATGGCGCCGCCCTCGGCCGCCTCGGGCGAAACATGGCCGATGGACAGGCCCGAGGTGCCGCCGGAGAAGCGGCCATCGGTGATCAGGGCGCAGGCCTTGCCCAGTCCTTTCGATTTCAGGTACGAAGTGGGATAGAGCATCTCCTGCATGCCGGGGCCGCCGCGCGGACCCTCATAGCGGATGACCAGCACATCGCCCTCTTTGATCCGGTCGCCGAGGATGGCCTCCACCGCCGCATCCTGGCTCTCGAAGATGCGGGCGGGGCCCTTGAATTTGAGAATGCTGGCATCGACGCCAGCCGTCTTCACGATGCAGCCGTCCCCGGCCAGATTGCCGTAGAGCACGGCCAAGCCGCCATCCTGGGAGAAGGCATTGGCCTTGTCGCGGATGCAGCCGTGGCTGCGGTCCATGTCCAGTTCCGGGTAGCGGCGGTTCTGCGAGAAGGCCACCTGGGTCGGCACCCCGCCCGGGGCCGCCTTGAAGAACTCGAACACCGAGACGTCGTGCGCACGCATGATGTCCCAGATCGACAGGGCCTCGCCCAGGGTCTTGGCGTGCACGGTATGGCAGTCGCGATGGAGCAGACCGGCCCGGTCCAGTTCGCCCAGGATGGCCATGACGCCACCGGCGCGGTGCACATCCTCCATGTGGTACTCCTGGCTGGAGGGCGCCACCTTGGCCAGATGCGGCACCCGGCGCGACATGCGGTCGATGTCCTGCATGGTGAAGTTGACGCCGGCCTCCTTGGCGGCGGCCAGGAGGTGCAGCACGGTGTTGGTCGAACCGCCCATGGCGATGTCGAGCGCCATGGCGTTTTCGAAGGCCTCGAAGGTGGCGATATTGCGCGGCAGCACCGTGGCGTCGTCCTGCTCGTAATAGCGCTTGGCCAACTCCACGACCAGACGGCCGGCGCGCAGGAACAGCTCCTTGCGGTCGGCATGGGTGGCGAGCAGCGAGCCGTTGCCGGGCAGGGACAGGCCCAGCGCCTCGGTCAGGCAGTTCATGGAATTGGCGGTGAACATGCCGGAGCAGGAACCGCAGGTCGGGCAGGCCGAGCGCTCGGTGGCCGCCACCTCCTCGTCGCTGCATTTGGAATCCGCCGCCTGGATCATGGCATCGACCAGGTCGAGCATGATGGTCTTGCCCTGCCAGACCACCTTGCCCGCCTCCATCGGCCCGCCGGAAACGAACACCGTGGGGATGTTCAGGCGCAGGGCGGCCATCAGCATGCCCGGGGTGATCTTGTCGCAGTTGGAGATGCAGACCAGGGCGTCGGCGCAGTGGGCGTTGACCATGTATTCGACCGAGTCGGCGATCAGGTCGCGCGAAGGCAGGGAATAGAGCATGCCGCCGTGGCCCATGGCGATGCCGTCGTCGACCGCGATGGTGTTGAACTCCTTGGCCACGCCGCCGGCCGCCTCGATCTCGCGCGCCACCATCTGGCCTAGGTCCTTCAGGTGGACATGGCCGGGCACGAACTGGGTGAAGGAGTTGGCGATGGCGATGATCGGCTTGTCGAAATCGGCGTCCTTCATGCCGGTGGCACGCCAGAGGGCGCGGGCGCCGGCCATGTTGCGGCCGTGGGTGGTGGTGCGGGAACGGTATTGGGGCATGGGGTCAACCTGGCGAAGCGGCGAAAGCTTCGATTGTAACGCCCCTGCCTGCCACCGTGAGCCCCCAGACGGATCAGGGATTAGCCGGCCGCGGCGTCCTTGGCCCGCTTCAGGGCGACGGCGGCCGCCAGCCGGACAGACAGATCGCTGGCGTGGTAGGGCTTGACCAGATAGTCGTCGGCGCCCAGCTCATAGGAGCGGCTCACCGTCTCGGCATTGCCGTCGGCCGAGATCATCAGCACGGGCAGCTCGCGCAACTGCTCGCTCGCCCGGATGGTGCGCAGGACTTCCAAGCCGCCCATCCCCGGCATGTTGACGTCGAGCAGGATGGCGTCGACCGGGGTCTGGCCCAGCAGTTGCAGCGCGGCCTGGCCGCTGGTGGCGGAGAGCACCTGAAAACCGATCTGATTGAGGTGATGGCCGAGCACTTCGATGTTGACCGTGTCGTCGTCCACCAGCAGCACCCGGGTACCGCTCAGGTCGGTATCGTCCACCCGCAAGGTCGGTTCGGGTGGCAGGCCCAGCTTGTCCAAGCAGGCGCGCACCCGTTGCTTGAGATCGATCGGATTGATCGGCTTGATCAAGTAGTCGGCCGCACCCAAGCTCAGGCTATGGGCGACCATCTCCCGGGTCTTGGCCGCGGTCAGCATGATGACCGGAACATCCGACAACTTGGGATCGGACTTGATCGCATCCAAGGTCGCCAGGCCGTCCATCTCCGGCATGTACAAATCCAGCAACACCAGATCGAAACGCTCGAAGCGCATCATGTCCAGCGCCTGCCGGCCGTTTTCCGCCGTGGTCACCACATAGCCGGCCTGCTCCAGACGCCGGGAGATGAGCAGGCGATTGGCCTCCTCATCGTCGACAACTAGCAGGGAATAGGCGGCGTGCAGCATGATCGGTTCGGGGGAGTGGCTATTCAAAACGCGGATTTTAATCGTTTGTCGGCCAAGCCGCTCCACTTAAGTAGTTGCATTAGCGGCCTTAGCCCCGGCCTCGATCCTTTGGAACAGCCGGGCGAACTGGCCGACCAGCCGGGCCGCCTGTTCCCGCTCGCCCGCCTCGGCGCTCGCCTCCAGTTGCAGCGCCAGCTCGGTGACCTGCGGATAGCCATAACCGCCGCCGACCGATTTCAGGTCATGGGCCCGCTTCTTCAGGGCAGCCAGATCATCGGCAGCCAGCGCCTCCTGCAAGCCCTGGAGATAGCCGGGAAAACGGCCGAGGATGTAGCTCACCAGGTCCGCCATTTCGGGGCCTTCTTGCAGCAAGGCCGAGACGATCGGACCCTCGTCCGCCCCGCCGCCAGGCGCTACGGGCTGGTCGGCTGCGGCGAGCCGCAGGCGCTCGGCCAAAACGCCCAATTTGCCGATCAACTCGCGCACGGCCGGCTCGTTGCCCGCCGTCGCGGCGAACTCCAACTGGCCGGCCAACTCCGCGACCGGCGCGCCCAGGTAATCCATGCCAAGCTCCTTGACCAGCGCGGTCAACTGCGTGATCGTCGCGTAATCGCCGTTGGCCAAGACCTGCCTCAGCTCCCCGTCACAAGTCAGCAACAGCGGCAGGTAGCGCTGCCGCAGTTGGGTCAACCCCGGGTCTTTCTCTGCCAAACCGGCGAGGATGGCCTCGGCGTCCATCTCATCAGCCGCTTCCGGTGCCAGTTGTAGATACCGCGACAGCGTTTCGCGAAACTGGCTGCGATCGATCGGCTTGGTCAGGAAGCCGTCGCAGCCCGCCTCCTCGCAGTTCTTCATGTCTGCCGGTGTGGCATTGGCGGTCAGGGCGACGATGGGGCCACGGTAGCCCCGGGCCCGCAGGGTGCGCACCGCGGTCAGCCCATCCATGACCGGCATCTGCATGTCCATCAGGATCAAATCGTAGGGCCGGGCCAGGGCGGAGACGACCGCCAATTGGCCGTTGTCGACTACGGTCAGCCCAGCCCCGAGCCGGCGGGTGTTCAGGGCGATCAGCCGCTGATTGTCCGGATTGTCCTCCGCCACCAGGATGTCGCCGTGCAGGGCACGGGTGGCTGCTTCCTGCTCCGGCAACTCTTCCAAGCGCCGGACCTCTTCGGGGCCCTGGACCAGCGGCCCGATCGTGCCGGCCGCCACGGTCACCGTGAAGCGGCTGCCGGCACCCGCCTCGCTGGTCACGCTGATGGTCCCGCCCAGCTTCTCGGCCAGTTGCCGGGACAGGGACAGGCCCAGGCCGGTGCCGCCGAAGCGGCGAGTGGTGGAGGCATCGGCCTGGGTGAAGGGCTGGAACAGTTTGGCCAACTGGTCCGGGCTGAGGCCGATGCCGGTGTCGCTCACCGTCAGGGCCAGCTGGCCGGCGGCCGGATCATGCCGCACCGCCAGGGTGACGCCTCCTTGCTCGGTGAACTTGATCGCATTGCTCGCCAGATTGAGCAGAACCTGCTTCAGGCGTACCGGGTCACTCTCGATGGTCTGGGGCAGGGGGAAGACCGGCTCGACCGCGAAGTAGATGCCCTTGGCTTCGGCCTGCAGCCGGGCCAGGACGGCGACTTCGTCGATCAGGCCGAACAGCGTCACCGGCATCCGCTCGACTTCAAGCTTGCCCGCCTCGATCTTGGACAGGTCGAGAATGTCGTTGATGATGCCGAGCAGGTGCTTGCCCGCCCGGTTGATGGTCCGGATGCCCTCGATCCGCTCGGCCATGGTCTGGTTGACGTCGAGCAAGGCCTCGGAAAAACCGATGATGGCGGTAAGCGGCGTCCGGATCTCATGGCTCATATTGGCCAGGAAAATGCTCTTCGCCTGGCTGGCCGCCTCCGCCGCGCCTTTGCCCAGCAGGGCATCGCGAGCCTGTTCCTCTGCCACCTTGCGCTCGGTGATTTCAATGCCATAGCAATGCACCACATCGCGGTTGAGCACCGGGGCAAAGGTCCAGAGGAAGCTGCGACCGGCACAATTGGACTCGACATCCCGCGTCGCCTCCCCCGTGACCTGGCATTGCAACAGCGTGGCTGACAAGTTTGGCGGCAGCAGCACGGTAATGTCGGCCTCCGCCAAGCCAACCTCGTCCAAGATGCGTTGACCATAGGGATTAAGGTACTGAACCTGGCCATCCACCGTCAGGGAAAGCACGATATCCGGGCTCTTTTCCGGGAAAGCGGCAAGCCGCTCGAGGTCCTCCACACCCTTTCTAATCGCGGCATCCTGCTCGAACAGGCGCAACGAGGCGTGATTCAGGGCCTGCCCCAGTCTTTGCAATTCCTCCGACGTTTCGCTCGCGGCCACCTGCTCGCCGCGCTTTTCATTAAGTCGGCCGGCGAAATCGGCATAGCGCTCGAGCGCGCGCATCGGCGCGCGCAAGAGCAGCAGCAAGGTGAATACCGCCAGGGCCAGGATCAGGGAACCGAAGATAATATTGGTCGTCCAGATTCGGCGCTTGATCTCGGCCACCCCGGCCAGGCTGTGGCTGACCCGGACCCAGCCCTGCGGTTCGCCCAGGATCACCGGATGCCATACCTCCATGCGCTCGGCCGAAAGCTCCATGCGCACGTCGAGCGTGGCGGGCACCGGGATCGGCTTGCTGCCGAAGCGCGCCACGCCGACGTCGTTCTCCATGACCACATCGCTCAGCACCTTGCCCTTGGCGTCGACCACGGCGATCTCGGCGATGCCGGGGAACTGGATGGAGCGCATCAAAAGCAGCTCGATGGCCGTGTAGTCGCGCTTGAGCAAAGGCTCCGCGCTGGTCGCCGCCAGGTTGCTGGCCAGCACGCTGGCCTGTTGCTTCAGGGTCTGGATGTTCTGCTCGACCTCTTCGGTGATAGCGCGATAGGTGAAAACCAGCATCGAGGCCATCAGCAACAGGGCAAACACGATCGCCAGCATGGTCTGCAGCCGTCGAGGCCGCAGTCGCGCCAGCAACCGGCGCCAATCGGCCAGTTGGAAATGACGCCTCATTTCTTGAAGGGCTTGATCAGCTTGCGGACGATCTCGTACTCGGCATCCTTGGTGGCCGCGAATCCGCTATAAGCCTCGCTCAGCGCGGTGATGATCTGCTTGTGCTCGGGCTTGGCCGGGTCCAGGCGCAGCAGCGCATCGCGCAGCTTGGTCTGGGTGGCGCGGTCGAGCTTGGAGGAACCGGCGATGTTGTAGGGCGGCAGGTTTTTCGAGCTGTACAGGATGCGGACGCCCTTGCCCCGCCAGCGGTAAGCGGTGCTGTCGATCACGATACCCGCGTCGAAGTCCCCCACCAACACGCTGCGCACGACGTTGTCGTAGTGGTCGAGAAAGTCGTATTTGCCCAGGCGTTCCAAGGGCATGCCGGCACCGACCACGACCGCCCGTTGCAGCAACGCCGCCCGATCGCCGAAGGCGAAGCTCTTGCCGGCGAGATCTTCGACCTTGCGGATCGGGCTGTTCTCCAGCACGACGATCATCAGCTTGAAGAACGGCTGCTTGTCGGTGACCGTCTTCACGATCAATTGCACATCGCTGCGGGCACGCGCATCGACATAGGCCACCGGGGTCAGATAGGCGATATCGACCTCATTGGCCACCAAGGCATTGATCGCCTCCGGCATATTGGTGGAGAGTTTGAGCACCACCGGCCGGCCCAACGCCTTGCTGAGGTAGGAGGTCAAGGGCAGCAGGCGCTTCTGCATCACCGCCGGGGTGTCCATGGCGACCGACCCGAACAACAGCGGCTGGTCAGCCGCCGCTCGCAAGGGGCCGGCCAACGAGAAAATCAGAAACAGGAAAGCAGCCTTCAACAGGGTCTTCGTAGACATGGCATTGGACCTCACGATCATCATCGGTACATGTTGTTGATGCAGGGCACGCAGGACAGGAATGGCTACCTTACCATCACCCCCCGGCCCAATCAGGGGTTTTGCGCGGTCGAACGCCGGGCTAATTCGGCCAGCAGAATTTCCAAGGCATCGGCCAACTGCAAGGCCAGATCGACGGCATCGGCCCGGCCTTGCCGGGCGCTGGCCTCGGCCTGGGTAGCCAGCGCGTGGACCTGGTGCGCCCGCAGGCTACCACCCATGCCCTTGAGCTTGTGGGCCATGGTCGCCAAGGCCGCCAGATCGCCTTCGGCCGCCGCCGCCCGCAGTTTGGCCGGCACCTCGCCATTGGTGGCCAGGGCCATGGCGACGACCTTGTCCACCGCCGCTTGCTTGCCCTTGAAGAACTGCTCCAGGGCCGGCCAATCGATCACTGCGTTCGTTGCGGCAGGTTCAGCCTATGTCGGCACCGCTGGCGGCGACGGTTCGGATACCTTCATCGCCACAGCCGGACCTCCCGCCCCCGGCAGCAGGCCGCCCCAGGCATCCGGCCGAACAGCGGTATGCTGCAGTATGGCCGCGACCAGGACTTCGATATCGATCGGCTTGGCCACGTGCTCGCGCATCCCGGCCGCCAGGCAGCGCCCCCGCTCCTCCGCCATGGCATGCGCGGTCAGGCCGATGATCGGCAGGGCCGGAAACAAGCCACTCACCGCGCGCGCGAGGCCGTAGCCGTCCATCTCCGGCATCTGCACATCGGTCAACAGGATGTCGAAGGCAGCCGCCCCGTATTGCTGCAATTTCTCCAGCGCCTCGCGGCCGTTGCCGGCGAGCGTCAGCACGGCGCCTTCCTGGCTGAGAATCTCCTCCAGCACGATCTGGTTGACCTCGTTGTCCTCCGCCGCCAACACCCGCAAGCCGGCCAGGCGGCGACCGCCCTTGGCCAGCGGTTCGGCGACAGGCCGCACGCTCTGCCGGCTGGCCTCGAGCAAATGGCGGACCCGGAGCGGCCGCTCGATGAAGATCGCATGCTCTTGGATCGCGTCCGGCAACTGATAGCCCGCCCCCGGCATCGCCACCACGGCCAGGCGCCGGCCCTCTTGCAGCAAGCGGGTGACCAGGCTCTCGACCGTCGGCTGCGCCAAAGCCTCGCCAGCCACGACGATCAGATCCGTGGCAGGGATTGCCCCCGCGTGTCCGGTGGCCAATTGCAGGGTATCGACGCCCTTCGGGGCCAAGGCGACTACCAGGCTGTCGGTCTCCTCCGTACCAAAACCGAGCAAACCAAAGCACAGCCGAGCTTCTGGCTGCGCGGACTGATCGGGGCTCGCGGCCAGCGGCAGCCAGACGGTGAATAGCGTGCCCTGGCCCAACTGGCTCTCAACACCGATCTCGCCGCCCATCGCCAGGATCAGGCGATGGCTGATGGACAGGCCGAGACCGGTGCCGCCGAATCGGCGAGTCGTCGAGCCGTCGGCCTGCTCGAAGGGCAGGAACAAGGTGGCCATCTGTTCCTCCGACATGCCGATGCCGGTATCTTCGATGCTGAACAACACCCCCGCCTGGCCGGACGGCCCCTGCGCCGTGGCAACCGTCATCGCCACATGGCCGCGATCGGTGAACTTGACCGCATTGCCGAGCAGATTGACCAGAATCTGCGACAGGTGCATTTCGTCGCCGACCACCCGCTGCGGCACATCCGCCGCCTCGCACAGATGGAACTCCAAACCCTTGGCGAAGGCCCGCGGGGCATTGATGCCGACGGCGCGGTCGATCGCCTCGCCGATGGCGAAAGGCGTCTGATCGACAACCAGCTTGCCGGCCTCGATCTTGGAATAGTCCAGGATGTCGTTCACCACTGAGAGCAGGAGCTGACCGGCCTCCAGGATGCGGCTGAAGGTATCCTGCGCCTTGCGTCCCCGGGTGCCACGCACGCCCACCTGGGCCAGGCCGAGCACGGCGTTGAGCGGGGTGCGGATCTCATGGCTCATATTGGCCAGGAACATGCTCTTGGACTGACTGGCCTTCTCCGCGGCCGACTTGTCGACCAGGGCCTGACGCGCTCTCTGCTCGGCCATATTGAGCTCGGTCAGGTCGGTGATGATGCCGAGCAGGCCGGTGACCTGGCCTTCGGCATTGGTCAGCGCGGTCTTGGTGTACATCACCCGGCGCGCGTCTCCCACGCTGTCCTTGATATCGATCTCGTAGCTTTGCACGCCGCGGCTGGCAAGCAGCTCGGCATCCTTGGCCTCGTGGATGGCCGCGATGTCCGGCTCCTGCGGGTACAGCTCACGAACCTTGCGCCCGAGGATGTCCTGCCTGGGCACTCCGAAAAAGGCCTCCCAGGCCTCGTTGACCCCCAGGTAGAGGCCCTGCCGATCCTTGTAGAACATCGGCAAGGGCAGAGCCTCGATCAGTTCCTCGATGAAGTGCAGTTGCTCGTGCAGCTTGCGCCGGCTGTCCGAGACATCGGCCAGCAACTGCTGGATGCGTTCGGCCATATTGTTGAAGATGGCCACCGCCTGACGCATCTCGCGCGCGCCGGCCGGCCGGATGCGCACGGTGTATTCGCCTTGCCGGAACCGGTCGACCGCCCCGGCGATATCACGCAACACCCGGAGATTGGCCCGCAGCATCAGCATCATGGCGGCCAACAGCAGGACTGCACTGACGAATATCTGCGCGACGCCGACCGTGAGTTCTTGCCAAAGCTCGTGCGCGATGAAGGTGGAATCGAAGCTGATCTGCAAATTGCCGTATTCCGCCCCGCCGACGCTGACCGGGGTGCTGCGCTCCAGGCCCGGAATGGCCACGGCCTGCCGGAACCAAGCCGGCGGTGCCTGCATCGGCGGATTGACCCGGACCGTGACCGCCTGCTGGCCATTGCGCTGCCAGCGCATCCGGGCGATGTCGGGGTACACCGCCGCCTGCCGTTCGAGCAACTGCTTGATGCTGGCATAGTCGCCGATGAGCGCCTGCTCGGCCACCAGCGGCGTCAGGACCAGCAACATCAGCCGCGCCCGGTTCTGCTGATCCTCCAGCAACTCGCTGCGTTTCTGATAGGCCAACAGGCCCGACATCAACACCGCGATGATCAACAACAGCAAGCCCTGCCCAATGGCCACCCGCAGCAACAGCCCGCGGTCAGCCCAGATATCGGCAAGGCGCGTTGGCAGCATCCGCTAGTCCAGCTTCAGGCTGGCCTTCTTGTATAAGCTGCGGTAGTTGTCATATTCCCTGTCCTCCGCCCGGATGAACGACCAAAGCTGCTGCTGGCCCAAGGCCGCGGCGCTGGCCTGCAGCGCCTTGCGGCCTTCGGGGTCCTCATCCATGCCGATGAAGGCCTCGCGCACGGCCGCCACCAGTTTGGGCGAGAGCGAGCGATGGGCCATGATCGGGATATCGAGATAAGGCGCCGAAGTCCACAGCACCCGATAGCGCAGGCCTTCCCGGGCCGCATACTTGTCGAGCAGTTTCTGGTTGACCGCGGCGGCGGCGGCCTTGCCGAACTGCAATTGCGACATGGCGCCTTCCTGGTTGCCGGCGAACACCGCCTGCACCTCGATGCCGGATTTCATCAGATGGTCCATCGGCAACTGATAGCCGATGGCGGCCTCTTTCGAGGGGAAGACCACCGGCTGGCCCTTGAGTTGTTTCAGGCTGCGGACCGGACTGTCTTCGCGCACGACGATCACCCCCCGGATAGGCTCTCCCTCGATGCGCAGGATGACCTTGTAGCCCAGCTTGTCGCGCTGAGGGGTGAACATGTGGTTGGTGTAGGCCAGGTCGTGCTCGCCCCGTTCGGTCATTGCCGTGGTCTCCGGCGCGGTCTTGCCCATCTTCAGCACCAGCGGCCGGCCGATCTTGTTGCCGACGTAGATCAGGATCGGGTTCCACGTCTCGGCGGTCAGCGCCACGCTGCGCTGGTTGATCACCCCGAACCGCAACGGCTGAGTCTCGTCGCCGGCGGCAATGCCCGCCTGCATCGCCAACAACGCCGTCAGCAAATAACAATTCATCTTCCGCATATTCGCCACCCCATTGTCATCGTTATGAATTGATGCGCCCAGCTGATCGCTCGGTCGTATAGGAACTGCACGAATCATTCTAGAAGGCCCTGCCCCGTTTTGAGCCGGATCGGGGCAGTCCGGCCGGCTATAATCGGCCGGCTGATTCATTTTTACCAATCTCCCGCCCTCAACCTGGCCAAAGATCATGCTCATCCACCCCCAATTCGATCCCGTCGCTATGCAGATCGGCCCGATCGCCATCCACTGGTATGGCCTGACCTATTTGCTGGCCTTCGGCCTGGTCATCCTGCTCGGCCGCGTCCAGATCCAGCGCCGGCCCGACCTGGGCTGGAGCGGCAAGGACCTGGACGACCTGCTGTTCTACGGCATACTCGGCGTCGTCGTCGGCGGCCGCTTGGGCGAAGTGCTGTTCTATCAGCCTGGCTATTACCTGCAGCACCCGGGCGAGATCATCGCCGTGTGGAAAGGCGGCATGAGCTTTCACGGCGGCTTCCTCGGCGTGCTGGTCGCCCTGGCCTGGTTCGCCCGCAAGACCGGCCGCAGCTTCTGGAACGTCGCCGACTTCGTCGCCCCCCTGGTACCCACCGGCCTCGCCGCCGGCCGCATCGGCAACTTCATCAACGGCGAACTCTGGGGCCGGCCGGCCGACCCCGGCCTGCCCTGGGCCATGATCTTCCCCCAGGTCGACGACCTGGCCCGCCACCCCTCCCAGCTCTATCAAGCCGCCGGCGAGGGCCTGCTGCTCTTCCTCATCCTCTGGTTCTACGCCGCCAAGCCGCGCGCGGCCGGCGCCACCTCGGCCGTCTTCCTCATCGGCTACGGCGCGCTGCGCCTCCTCGCCGAATTCTTCCGCAACCCCGACCCCGGCATCTTCGGCGTGCTCTCACTCGGCCTGTCCACCGCGCAATGGCTGTGCCTGCCCATGATCGCCGCCGGCATCGGCCTGCTCGCCTGGGCCAACCGCCGCTAGCCGCCTATGCCGACCCCCGCTTTTTTGCTATATTCGCCGCTCGTTTCGGGGCGGTAGCTCAGCTGGGAGAGCGTCGCGTTCGCAATGCGAAGGTCGGGAGTTCGATCCTCCTCCGCTCCACCATATTCAAAGCCCAACCCTTCTCGGTTGGGCTTTTTCACATCTGGGCTTCCCCAGGCTGTGCGCGGTTTCCGTCGATTTTGCGTGTGCTACAGGCCCCGGCAGGCCAGCCATAAGGCGCCTACTTACCCGCCCAGTTTGACCCTTTTCCGCTCTCGGTTCTCAAAAAATATCCGAGAACTTCGCCAGCCGGGCACACGCAAAAAAACCTTTCACGACAAGCGCTTGCCACCGAAGTGCTGCACCGGGTTTGACGCATGGACCACCTGCCGCCAATAGTCTAACCCGATGACCTCACGGCGGTGACCATCAGCCCTTGGGCGGGTGGGGATCATTGCCGTAGCTGTTGCGCTCCCGGATACGACCATCCTCGCCATGGATCAGCACTTCGCTGCGCTGGTTGATGGCGATGTCGCGGGCGGCAACACCGATTTCAAACTGATCCTGGTCTACGACGTTAGCCGCTGGGGCCGGTTTCAGGATGCGGACGAGTCTGCCTATTACGAGTACATCTGCAAACGCAACGGCATCAGCGTTGCCTACGTCGCCGAGCAGTTTGAAAACGATGGCTCTCCCGTTTCCACCATCGTCAAGGGCGTCAAGCGCGCCATGGCCGGGGAGTACAGCCGGGAGCTCTCGGCCAAGGTCTTTGCCGGCCAGTGCCGCTTGATCGAGCTGGGCTTTCGCCAGGGTGGTCCGGCCGGGTTTGGTCTGCGCCGGGTACTGGTGGATCAGACTGGCGCCATCAAAGCCACCCTGAAACCCGGCGAGCACAAAAGCCTGCAGACCGACCGGGTGATTTTGGTGCCGGGGCCAGAGTCCGAAGTGGCCACCGTCAACCGGATCTACCGCTGGCTGGTCGATGACGATCTGCCCCTATCTGAAATCGCCCAGCGGCTCAACGTCATCCCCGTCTACACCGATCGTGATTGCCCCTGGACCTACAGCACAGTGCGCCAGGTGCTGACCAACGAGAAGTACATCGGCAACAACGTCTACAACCGCCACTCCTTCAAGCTCAAGAAAAAGCACGTCGATAACCCGCCGCAGATGTGGATCCGCAAGCAAGGGGCGTTCGAGGGCATCGTGCCCCTCGACACCTTCTTGGCTGCGCAGGAAATCCTGGCCGAGCGCAGTCGCCGGTTCTCCGATGAGGAGTTGCTTGAACACCTGCGCGTGTTGTACCAGGAGCGCGGCACCCTCTCGGGCCTGATCATCAATGAAGCCCCGGCGCTGCCGAGTGCTGCCACGTACATCCAGCGCTTTGGCAGCTTGAGCAAAGCCTATGAACTGGTGGGCTTTCGCCCCGGGCGGGATCTGGAATTCCTCGAAATCAACCGGCGTCTGCGCCAGTTGCATCCGGAAATTGTCGAACGCACCCAGCACACGATTGCCGAATTGGGCGGCGAAATCTGGCGCGACCCGCAAACCGATCTGCTGCACCTCAACCAGGAACTGGTCATCAGCCTGGTGCTTGCGCGCTGCCAGCAACTGCCCAACGGCCTGCAGCGCTGGCGCATCCGATTTGATCCGAGTCGTTACCACCCTGATATCACGGTGGCTGTGCGGCTTGACCCCGGCAATGCCGCTGAGCTCGATTACTACCTGCTGCCACGGCTTGACCTGCCCAGTCAGGAATTACAGGTGACTGCCAGAAATAGCGCTGAGATTGAATGCTTCCGCTTTGACGACCTGAATTTCTTCTACGGCATGTCCGAACGCGAACGCCTGCAACGACGCATCTGATCCGATTCATCACGACCCACCCAGAAAGGAAACCCGCCATGACAGCACGCCCGCCCCAACCACACACCGACAGGAGCCTCTCATGCTGACCGACACCCCCGAAACCGTCACCCTGATCCCGATCGCCCGCGTTGAAATCCTCAACTCCCGCGAACGCAACATGAAAATCTTTGAGGAGATCGTCTAGAACATCAAATCGATCGGCTTGAAGAAACCCATCACCGTCACCGAACGCCCCGGCGATGATGGCCAGCCGAAATACCTGCTGGTTTGCGGCGAGGGGCGCCTGAATGCCTTCCGCATATTAGGCGAAACGCACATCCCGGCTCTGGTGGTCGATGTCAGCGATGAAGACGCCTTCATCATGAGCCTGGCGGAGAACATCGCCCGGCGTGGCCACCGGCCCCTAGAAATCCTGGCCGATATCGAAATCCTGCGCAAACGCGGCTATGACGCCGACACCATCATCCACAAAACCGGCCTCTCGCCCAAGTACGTCAAGGACATCGTCTTCCTGCTCGACCAGGGCGAGGAACGCCTGATCGAAGGCGTGCAGCGCGGTGCGATCCCACTCACCACCGCCCTGGAGATTGCCCGCGCCAAGGACGACGACGAAAGTCTCGGCGAAATGCTCCAAGAGGCCTACGAGAATGGCCAGCTCAACCGTCGCCAGATCATCGAAACCAAACGGCTGGTGGAGAAACGGCAGGAGCACGGTCCCGGCTCACCCAACCCTGGCCAGATCAAACCACCCACTTCCAGCTACAGCCTGGTGCGCACCTACCAGCGTGAAGTAGAGCGGCAACGCAAGATGGTCTTGAAAGCTGAGCATGCGCACCAGCGCCTGCTGCTGGTGGTGCAAGGCTTGAAGAAGCTGTTTGCCGACGAGCACTTCGTTAATTTGCTGCGCGCCGAGGGGCTGGACACCCTGCCCAAGTACCTCGCAGAGCGCATCGACAACCTGAATGGAGCCCCCGTATGAATCCCGCGAGCAATGCACAACCCAAGATCACGCCGATGTACCCCGGTATCCATCAATCCGATTCGGAGGACGGTCCCGATTTGCCCAAGGCGCCCTTGAACACCTTGCTTGGTTTCGATCTGGAGACCTACCAGATTCCACTCGACACCCTAATGCCCAGCAAGCGTATCCCCGACGGGGTGATGAGTACCCGCAAGTACAAGCAGATCGTCTCCTCCATTCATGAAATTGGCCTGATTGAACCCTTGTCGGTGATTCAGCACGATCCGGCCAAGTCGGAATTCATCCTGCTCGATGGTCATCTGCGCGTCTTGGCCCTAAAAGACCTCGGCGTGCATGAAGCTCCCTGTTTGTTGGCCAAGGATGACGAAACCTACACCTACAACCATCGGATCAACCGGCTCTCGACCATCCAGGAACACTATATGATCCGCCGCGCCATCGATCGGGGCGTGAGCAAGGAACGCCTGGCCCGGGCCTTTGGCGTGAACCTGAGCTCCATCAACCGGCGCATCAGCCTGCTCGAAGGCATTTGCCCGGATGCGATCGCTCGATTGCAGGACAAGCAATTCACCCCGGATGTCACGCGGGTGCTGCGCAACATGAAAGCCGCCCGGCAGGTGGAGGCGGTGGAATTGATGGTCGCGAGTAACACTATCACCGTGGCGCATGCCGATGCCTTACTCAAAGCCACGCCGCCGGAGCAGCGTACCGACTTCAAACCCACCGAGCGCGACCGGCAACTGGCGCCCATCGAGCAGATCGTCAAGCTCGAAAAGGAAATGAGCCAGGTCCAAACCCAGTACAAGGACGCCGAAGAAAACTACGGCTCCGACCTGCTGAATCTGGTGGTGGCCAAGGGTTACTTGACCAAGCTGCTCGGCAACGATGCCGTCAAAAGTTACATCACCCGGCACGAACCCGAAATCCTCGAGCATTTCGAATTGGTGGTGAACACCGTCAGCATGGAGGAAGCCGTGCAGCAGCAGCTCGAGGCCGATGGCGAATTCGAGGAGGATCCGGACGCCGACCGCGATGCCCCACCTACCACTGACAACACCCACCCTGATTCCGAAAATGGCAACGAAACCCCAGTGCCAGGAGATAACGCCGCCACTGAATAGAAAACCCAAACCATGTGAGCGATGGAAATGTCGTTGCCGCGCCGCAATCCCGAAGGGTAAAATGCTGACAATAAAGATAACCTTCGGAGGTGGCGATGCACTGGTATCTCGTTCATACCAAGCCCAGGCAGGAAAAGTGCGCTCTCGACAACCTCCATCGACAGGGTTATCAGTGCTACCTCCCGACGATTCCCTCGGAGAAGCTCCGCCAAGGTCTGCTAACCGTTGGGGATGAGCCGCTGTTCCCGCGTTACTTGTTCATCCGTCTGG
The DNA here is from genome assembly GCA_013389055.1 of Hydrogenophilaceae bacterium. Taxonomy (GTDB): domain Bacteria; phylum Pseudomonadota; class Gammaproteobacteria; order Burkholderiales; family Thiobacillaceae; genus Sulfuritortus. The sequence continues at coordinate 507 of JACAEC010000109.1, read as the reverse complement.
GGCAGGGGGATTCGGCCAAGAGCTGGGCGCCGATCCGTTCGACTAAGGGTGTCAGCCGGTTGGTCAGTTTCGGCACCGAACCCGCGCGGGTGGATGATGGCTTGATCGAATTGTTGCGCACGCAAGAGGCGTCGGTTCAGACCGAACCGGAGCGACTGTTCAAGACGGGGGAGCGCGTTCGTCTGACCGAAGTGCCGTTTGCTGGCATAGAGGGCATCTACCAAATGGCCGACGGCGAGCGCCGGGTTATGGTGCTGATCGAGATTCTTAGCAAGCCTGTCGCAGTGCGCGTGGCGCCGGCCAGTCTGCGCAAGGCCAGCTGACAAGTCTGCCTCGTATTGCCTGTTTGGCAAAAACCTTTCTCAAAGTCATGACGGTGTGGCACAATCGTGTTCGTCCGCCGAACTCGCGTCAGTATCCTTTGCCGCACTTTATTGCTCCGGACCCCCCTGCTAGAACCCGCTGACCGCGCTTGCTGATCGTGAAACGGCATGGCGGTAGCGTGCC
>JACAEC010000209.1 GCA_013389055.1 Hydrogenophilaceae bacterium | reverse complement strand
CTCGTCGCCCGTTTCGATCTTCTCGACCAGCCGTTCGGTTGATTCCAGCGGCAGCAGGTATCCGCCGTTGATGCTGTTGAGATAGAAGATCCGCGCATAGAACTCGGCGAGCGCGACCTCGTCGACCGCCACCTTGAGCGGCTCGAGGTTGAAGTCGACCGCGCCGAGCGTCAGCACCTTCCACTTCACGAGGTCCTGCCTGGTCGGCTTGTCCACCGACGCGAAGTCGGTGACCGCGACATCGCCCTTGTACGCGGCCTTCATCGCGCCGCCCGGCGGGACCTCGAAGACGGCCGTGCCCTTCGCGGAGACGGCGCCGGAAGTGACCGTCAGATTCACCTGGTCGTCGATGTAGCGCTGCGCCGGCGTGAAGTCGATCGAGCGCGCGTCGACGCGCAGGTTGCCGGCGGGCGGGTCGAGCGTGAGCGCGCCGCTCGCAGCAAGCGTGCCCGACTTGTCGATCGTCGCACGCAGATCGATCCGGCCCCGCTGGCCCCTGGCGGTGGAGAGCTTTTCGGCCTTGAGCTGGATCGGGGCGACGGTGAGCTTGAGCGGATCGGCGACCGCGAGGTCCTCGAGCGCGACCGCGCCGCGCTCCAGACTGAGTGCGTCCAGGTCGATGCGCCAGGGCGACCCCGCTGCCGCGGTCGGCCCCGCCTGCGCCTTGTCGCCGGCACCGGGTGGGCCGGTACGCGCAATCCGCTCGACATTGAGCGTCCCGTCCTTCTCGCGGCGCAGGGTCGCTGCGGCCTCGCGCACGCTGATGGCCCCGAGGCTCGCGGTCTGCGACCGGAGGTCAGCGCTCGCGCCCTTGACGTCGATCGACGCGGCGCGGAGCAGCGGGTCCTTTTCGCCTTTCAGGCGCGCGCGCAGCCCCTTCACGGCGAGACTGGCGTCGGACACCTCGAGGTCGTGCTTCGAGAACGCGATATCGGAAGCCCACTTGAACGCGAGGCCGAGTCCGACCTCGCCGTCGTCGAGCTCGAGATTCGCGAGCGGCGTGACGTAGGGCTGGTAGCGCTTGAGTTTGACGCCGGCGAGCTCGATCCGGCCGTCGACGCCGGGCGGCTCCGAAATCGTGCCGGCGGCGATCTTGACGGTCTCGCCCGCATCCGTGCGCGCCGCCAGCGACCACTCAGAGCGCTTGCCCTTGGCATTGTCGAAGTCGCGGCCCTCCAGCCGGAGCTCGTCGAGGGTCGTCTCG
>JACAEC010000036.1 GCA_013389055.1 Hydrogenophilaceae bacterium | reverse complement strand
TCGGGCCGTAGAGCATGGACACCACGTCCATGTTCATGCCCTTGTAGATCTCGTCCAGCAACTCCTTGCCGCCGCCGTAGTAATGCCAGGCCAGGACCATGTTGGGGTCCATGCCGAAGGCCGGGCCGGAGCCCCACAGCGCCACAGCGGAGTTCTTGCCGTACCAGTAGGCGACCACGCCGTGACCGCCGTCGAGGGTGCCCTTGTTCACGGCATCGAGCAGGTCGAAGGCCTTGACCACGGCGCCGGCCGGCAGCACCTCGATCTTGAGTTCCTTGCCCGACATGGCATTCACCTTGTTGGCGAAGTCGACGGCATACTCGTGGAAGATGTCCTTGGCCGGCCAGGTGCTCTGGAAGCGCAGGCTGACCGGCGCCGAGGCCTTGGCGATGGAGGGGAACCCCAGGGTCGCGGCGCCGGCGGCGGTGGCCGCCGAGGTGGCCAGGAACTTGCGGCGCGAGGCCTTGGTCTGCTTCACGTCTTGCTTAGCTTCTACGTCCTTTTTCTTACTCATGCTTCTGTCTCCTCGAGGTACGTGAAAAAGCGGGTAAACCATCACTACAGCGTCAGCGCGACGCTGAACCGAAAGAGTACCCCACAACTACGGCCGAAAACACTACTGCTTACCCCATAGCACAAAGCTAGCCCAACGTGGGCATCGCCAGGGTGTTGGCCATGCGCTCGGCCGGCGCAGGCCAACGGCTGGTAACTACCTTGGTGCGCGTATAGAAATAAACGCCCTCCATGCCATGCATATGCAAATCGCCGAACAGCGACGCCTTCCAGCCGCCGAAGGAGAAGAAGGCCATGGGCACCGGGATCGGCACGTTGATGCCGACCATGCCGACCTCGATCTCGTTCTCGAACCGGCGCGCCCAATGGCCCGAGCCGGTGAAGATCGCGGTGCCGTTGCCATAAGGATTGCTGTTGATCAGGCGCAGCGCTGCCTCGAAGCTGTCCGCCCGCAGCACGATCAGCACCGGGCCGAAGATCTCCTCGCGGTAGATGTCCATCTCCGGCTTGACCCGGTCGAACAGGGTAGGCCCGACGAAGAAGCCGCCCTCATGGCCGGACACCTTGAGGCCGCGGCCGTCCAGCACCAGCTCGGCGCCTTGGGCGATGCCGCTGTCGATGAGGGACACGATGCGCTCGCGATGCGCCGCCGTGATCACCGGGCCCATCTCGACGCCCGCCGCATCGCCGCGGCCGACTTGGATCTGCGCTGCCTTTTCTTTGAGCAGCGGCAGCAGGGCATCGCCCGCCTCGGCCACCGCGACCACGGTGGAGATCGCCATGCAGCGCTCGCCGGCCGAGCCGTAGGCGGCCCCGACCAGGGCCTCGGCGGTGAATGCCAGGTCGGCGTCGGGCATCACCACGGCGTGGTTCTTGGCCCCGCCCAGGGCCTGCACCCGCTTGCCGTTCCTGGCGCCGGTCTCGTAGATGTACTTGGCCACCGGCGTCGAGCCGACGAAGGAGATCGCGCCGACGTCGGGGTGATTGAGCAGGGTATCCACCGCCTCCTTGTCGCCGGGCACCACGTTGAACACGCCGTCCGGCAGGCCGGCCTCCTTGAACAATTCGGCCATGCGCAGGCTGCACGAGGGCACCCGCTCCGAGGGCTTGAGCACGAAGGTGTTGCCGCAGGCGATGGCGACCGGGAACATCCACAGCGGCACCATGACCGGGAAGTTGAACGGGGTGATGCCGGCGCAGACGCCCACCGGCTGCAGCAGGGAATGGCAATCGACGCCGCGGCCGACGTCCTCGGCCTGCTCGCCCTTCAAGAGATGCGGCACGCCGCTGGCGAACTCGATCACCTCGATGCCGCGCTGGACCGAGCCGGCGGCGTCCGCCAAGGTCTTGCCGTGCTCCTCGCAGGCCAGCCGCGCCAACTCATCGCGATGCTGCTCCATGAGCTCGCGGAAGCGGGTGAGGATGCGGGCGCGGCGCAGCGGCGTGGTCTCGCGCCAGGCCGGGTAAGCGGCCTTGGCCGCCGCCACCGCGGCGTCGACGTCGGCCTTATCGGCCAGCGGCACCCGGCGGACGACCGCGCCGGTGGCCGGGTTGAACACCTCCGCCGTCCTCTTGCTCTGCGCCGCCACCGGCTTGCCCGCAATCCACAGCTTCAAGGTCTCTGCCATCGTCGTTTCCTTTTCAGTGACTGGCCGGCCGATCGAGCAATTCCAGCCAGTGCACCACCGGCCGGTCGGCGCCGCTCTCCAGATGGAGCTGGCAGCCGACGTTGGCGGTGGCGATGATCTCCGGCTCGCCACCGCTCAGGGCGGCGAGCTTGTTGTCGCGCAGCCGGGTCGAGATCTCGGGCTGCAGCACCGAATAGCTGCCGGCCGAACCGCAGCAGAGATGACCGTCGCGTACCGGCGCGAGGACATAGCCCAAGCGAGCGAGAATGTCCTCGACCTGACCGTTCAGTTTCAGGCCATGGTTCAGGGTACAAGGTGTGTGGAAAGCCACCCGCTTCCCCTGCCCCGGCTGGCCCAGCGGGGCGAGATCGAGCCCGGCCAGGAGTTCGACCGGATCGCGAGCCAGGGCGGAGACCCGCGCCGCCTTATCGGCATAGGCTGCATCGTGGCGCAGCAGGGCGCCGTAGTCCTTGACCTGGGCGCCGCAGCCGCTGGCGGTGACCACGATGGCCTCGGCCCCGCGTTCGATGTGCGGCCACCAGGCGTCGATGTTGCGCCGCATGTAGGCCAAGGCCTCATCTTCGGCCGACAAGTGATGCGCCAAGGCGCCGCAGCAGCCGGCGCCCTCGGCCCGCACCAGCGAAATACCCAGACGCGCGAAGACGCGGGCGGCGGCGGCATTGGTCAAGGGCGTGGCCACCGACTGGGCGCAGCCTTCCAACACCAGCACCCGGCGAGTACCACCGGCCGCCTCGGCCCAGACCCCGGCCGGCCGCGGCTGCGGCAGCTTGCGGCGCAGGGTGGGCGGCATCAGGAAACTGACAGCGCGGGCCAGGCTCAAGATGAAACCAAAGCGGCGCGGCTCGGCCACCACCTTGCGCAGGCCCCAGCGCACGATGCGCTCGGTGAGCGGACGGGCCACCTTGGCCTCGAGCACGCCGCGGCCGAGGTCGGCCAGCCGGCTGTAATGCACGCCCGAGGGGCAGGTGGTCTCGCAGGAACGGCAGGTGAGACAACGGTCGAGATGCTGCTGGGTGATGCGGCTGGGCGCGACGCCCTCGAACACCTGCTTCAGGAGATAGATGCGGCCGCGCGGGCCGTCGAGCTCGTCGCCCAGCAGTTGATAGGTCGGACAGGTCGCGGTGCAGAAGCCGCAATGCACGCAAGTGCGCAGGATGGCCTCGGCCTCCTGGCCGATGGCGGTGCCGGCGAACTCGGGCGCGAGATGGGTTTCCATGCTTACCAATCCGGATACAGGCGGCCGGGGTTGAACAGGCCCTGCGGGTCGAAGGCGTGCTTGAGCCGGCGGTGCAAGCCCAGCATGGCCGGCGGCAGCGGCTGGAACACCTCGCCGCTGCGGTCGCCGCCGCGGAACAGCGTGGCATGGCCACCGGCAGCGGCGGCGCACTGGCGGATGGCCTCGGCCGGGGCCTCGCTCCTGAGCCAACGCTGGGCGCCGCCCCAATCGAGGAAGACCTTGCCCGGCAGCTCACACCAGGGCGCGGCCGGCGGCAGCGACAGGCGCCAGAGCGGCGCCTCGCCGACGAAGAAGGCATGCTGCTGATCCTTCACCTTGTCGCGCCAGAAGACTGCACCATCGGTCAGCAAGTCGCCACCCAAGAGGGCGCGGCTTTGCGCCACCGCTGTGGCGGCGCCAGACAGGCGCAGATAGAGTTTCGCACCGTCGTGGCAGGCGGCCGACAGCGGCAGGGGCTTGCGCGCAAGCTCGGTGAGATATGCGAGGCTGTCGGCCGCGCCGCGCTCCTGCACCAGTGTGATCTCCTCGGCCGGCCGCGGCACCACCTTGAGGCTGACATCCAGCATCACGCCCAGGGTGCCGAAGCCACCGGCCTGCAGGCGGGAGAGGTCATAGCCGGCGACGTTCTTCATCACCTCGCCGCCGAAGCGCAGCACCTCGGCCCGGCCGTTGAGCAGGCGCACGCCGAGCACGTGGTCGCGGGCACTGCCGGCATAGGGCCGGCGCGGACCGGACAGGCCGCAGGCGATGGTGCCGCCGAGGGTCGCGTTCTCACCGAAATGCGGCGGCTCGAACGGCAGCATCTGGCCCTGTTCGGCCAGCAGGCCTTCGATTTCGCGCAAAGGCGTGCCGGCGCGGGCGGTGAGCACCAGTTCGCGCGGCTCGTAGCTGACCACGCCGCTGTGGCCGGCGACGTTCAAGGGCGTGCCCTGCGCCGTACGGCCGAGGAAGGCCTTGCTGCCGCCGCCGACGATGGCCAGCCTTGTGCCGGCCGCGGCCGCTTCGGCCACGCGTTCTTGCAGCTCGCGGGTCAGGTCAGCGCTCATTTCGATTGTTCACAATGGATATATGGAAGGAACCACTTGCGCCCATGGATCGCCGCGCCCCCGCTGCGCGGGGACTCGCGATGACGTCATTGCGAGGCGGCTGTGCCGCCGTGGCAATCCAATCATTGCAGATTAAGTGGCTCGCGAGTTTCATCAGTGCTCATGCGTATGCTTGTGGGGCAAGGTGCGGTACTCCGAGCAATGCCGCGGGGTGGGCACGCCCTTGCCGGGGTTCAGCAGTTCCAGCGGGTCGAAGGCCTGCTTCACCGCGCGGAACTGGTTCAATTCCTCGGGCTGGAACTGCACGCACATCTGCTTGATCTTCTCGACGCCGACACCATGCTCGCCGGTGATGGTGCCGCCGACCTCGACGCACAGCTCCAGGATTCTGCCGCCCAATTCCTCGGTGCGTTCCAGTTCGCCCGGCTTGTTGGCGTCGTACAGGATGAGCGGGTGCAGGTTGCCGTCGCCGGCGTGGAAGACGTTGGCCACCGGCAGGCCGTACTCGCGCGACAGCTCGGCCGTGCGCCGCAGCACCTCGGGCAGGCGGTGGCGCGGGATGGTGCCGTCCATGCAGTAGTAGTCGGGCGAGATGCGGCCGACCGCGGGGAAGGCCGCCTTGCGGCCCTTCCAGAACAGGGCGCGCTCGGCCTCGTCGCGGGCGGTGCGCACCTCGGTCGCGCCTGCCGCCTCCAACACTTCTCTAATTCGAGCAATGTGCTCGGACACCTCCTGGTTGGTGCCGTCCACCTCGCACAGCAGGATGGCGGCGGCATCGGTGGGATAACCGGCATGGACGAAATCCTCCGCTGCCTGGATCGCCGGGCCATCCATCATCTCCAGCCCGGCCGGGATGATGCCGGCGGCGATGATCTCGCCCACGGCGGTGCCGGCCTTCTCGACATCGTCGAAGGCGGCCAGCACCACCTGGGCCCGCTCGGGGATGGGCAAGAGGCGCACGGTGATCTCCACCGCCACGCCCAACATGCCTTCGGAGCCGATGGCCAGGGCCATCAGGTCGTAGCCGGGGGCATCGAATGCGGTGCTGCCCAGCTCCAGCAGCTCGCCGTCCAGGGTCAGCAGTTTCATGGCGCAAACGTTGTGCACGGTGAGGCCATATTTCAGGCAATGCACCCCGCCGGAGTTCTCGGCGACGTTGCCGCCGATGGTGCAAGCGATCTGCGACGAAGGATCGGGCGCGTAATACAGGCCGTAGGGTGCGGCCGCCTCGGAGATGGCGAGGTTGCGCACGCCCGGCTGCACCGTGGCGGTCAAACCAACCGGATCGATCTGCAAAATCCGGTTCAGGCGCGCGAGGCTCAGCAGCACGCCCTCGGCATGCGGCAGGGCGCCGCCGGACAGGCCGGTGCCGGCGCCGCGCGCGACCACCGGGATTTGGTGCTGGTGGCAAAGCTTGAGCACGGCGCGCGCTTCATCGACCGTGTGCGGCAGCGCCACCACATAGGGCAACTGGCGGTAGGCCGACAGGCCGTCGCATTCGTAGGGCCGGCACGCCTCCTCCTGCTCCAGCACGGCGTCGGCCGGCAGCAAGGCGCGCAGCGCGGCGATCAGGGCAGGGCGGTCGAGGCTCACGTCAAACAGCCTTTCCGCTCAGACGCTTGAGGGCGACGGCCAGGGCATCCTCGCCGCCGACGTTGCCGGGGAAGATGACCACGGGCATGTCCGGGTAGCGCGGATGATCCTTGGGGCAGCGCACCACCGAGCAGCCGGGCAGGATCTGGCCGAGCACGCGCGAGGTGCGTAAGTTAAGGCCGACCGAGAGCACATCGTTGGAGGTGATGCCGCCCTTGCTGATGAGAAAGCCCAGGGTCCTAGGCAGGCCCTGGACCACGGCCATCAGGAAGGCGGAGACCTGCTCGCCGAAGGCCAGGCGCGTGGCCTGATCGACGAAGGTGCGCTCCACCCGGCTGGTATAGATCACCGGGGTCTGGCCGCCGGCGTGGGCCGCCTCGGCCTGGGCCAGCACGTCTTTCAACAAAGACTCGCGTTCGGGGCCGATTCGGTCGACGTCGATCTCCAGCGCCACCACGCCGGGCAACTCGAGCAGTTGCGCCAACTGCTGGGTGGTCTTCTTGACGTGCGAGCCGACCACCACCGCGCCCGGCTTGCCGTCGCGCACATAGCTGGCCATGGCCTCCGCCGCCACCGGCTGGGGCGGCAACTGCGCCAAAGCCGTCAATAAGCTCGCCCCACTGCGGAACAGGAAGCGCTTGCCCTGCCCCGCCGCCTGCTTGAGATGGTCGGCGAAGTGGTCGAGGTCGGCCTGGCACTCGGCATCGACCACGCAGCAGCGGTTGCCCTGCAAGGCCATGAGCCGGGGCAGTGCGTCGCCGCGCACATCGTTCAAGAGGAAGCGCTCGACCGCATCGGCCTTGATCCGGCCGCGGGTCTTTTCTTCCACATAGTCCGGCAGATAGCTGTGGCGATAGCCGAACACCGAATCCTTGGCGAACTCGGTCTCGGCGACCGGCGTCGGCACGCCGTCGACCATCAAGTAATGAATGCTGTCGCGGGTGATGCGGCCGCCCTCGAAGAAGGCCGGCACCAGGAAATGGGCGTCGAAGGGGCCGAGCTCCTCGGCGATGACGTCGGTTTCCACCGGATAGTGGCCGCGCAGGGTGGAATCGGAACGGCTGACGTACAGGGCGTTGACCCGCCGCCCGTCGCTGTCCAGTTGATCCAGCACCCGGTGCAGCCGCCAGCAGACCTCGCGGGTGACCGCGGCGGCCCGGGTCGGGTCCATGCCCCGGGTGTTGGTCAGCACGAAGAACAGCGGCGAGGCATCGAGCAGCGCCTCGCGCAAGGTGGCTTCGTCCCAGCGGGTCAGCAGCAGGCAGGAATGCACCGTCTGCGAACCGGTCGGGTCGTCGTCGAGGACGATGATCTTGGTGTCGGTCATAAGCTCAAATTCATGCAGCACATCTCCCCTCTCCCACCGGGAGAGGGGCTGGGGGTGAGGGCAGCTGCGCGTGATCACGCAAAAACCGGAAAACCCTAAGCGCTACGCGCTCCCTCACCCGGCTTCGCCACCCTCTCCCCTAAAGGGCATAAATCCCGGCGGGAGAGGGGGAAAAACTATCCCGCCAGGGCCTGCACCCGCTTGGCCATGGCCTCGGCGGTCAAACCGTTGAAGTCCATGATCTCGGCCGGGCTGGCCGTGGTCTCGCCGCGCTTCCAGGCGAAGGTATCACGGCGCTGGGCCCGGGTGCGCAGCAGCACCGGTTCCAGGCTGGCCGACGGGCCGCCGCTCACCGCCAGCAGGACGTCGCCGTCGAACAAGGCATTGAAATGCACATCGTCCATGAAGGCGTTGTCCGGCTCGGACACGGTGTCCCAGCTGATGTCGGTCGGTCGGTACAGGCGGCGCGGGTTGACCACGGCGACAATGCGCACCTTGTAGCCGCCCGCTTCCAGTTTGTCCTTGGCCTCGAACACCGGCAGCAGCACCATGTCGCCGGTGACGGCGAAGACCACGGTGCCCTTGCTGCCAGCCTTCGATTCGTAGATCGTGGCCGCGCCCTTCTCCACCGCATCGCGCGCCTCGTCCAGGCTCATGTACACCGGCAGCGGCGACTTCGAGGCGATGATGACCATGCCCTTGTTGAAGCTGTTGGTGGCGTAGTCGTAGGCGGCCTGGATGGCGTTGGCATCGCAGGGGAACAGCATGTAGACGTTGCCGTTGCGCATCTGGGCGGCGAAGTAGTTCTCGATCTCCGGCCGCTGGTGGGTCCAGCCGTTGCGGCCCTGCTCCAGGGCGCCGGCGGTGAACATGCAGACGATGGACGGGGTCTTGCGCCGCAGCTCGGCCATGGCCTGGGTGACGGTTTGGATAATCGGCCAGCCGTTGATGGCGAACGACTCGTAGGACAGCCACAGCGCGCGCGAACCGAACAGGGCGAGGCCCGCCGCGAGGCCGGCGCAGGCGTCCTCGTTCAGGGGCTCGTAGACCTGGCCGGTCGGCTCCTGGTTGTACAGCGGGTCCACCGTCGGGTGGCGAATCTTCAGCGCATCGTTGATGTTCTTCATGGCCGAGGCCTCGTTGCCGTCGGCGTTGGTCACCACGAAGCGCTTGTCCTGCTTGCCCACGTGGGCGACCAGGGCGCCCATGGCGGTGGCGGGGACCGCCTTCTCGCCCTTGGCGTAGTCGTGGAAGGGCAGCTTGCCCAGCGGGGCGAGATCGAGCACGCGCTCGGTCACCGCGGTCTTCACGGCGGGGCCGCCGCCGGCGCGGGAGAAGTTCTCGCGCACGATGGCCCAGGCCTCGGGGTTGAGGGCGCGGCGCTGCAGGCCCTCGATCATGTGCGGCTTGTCCAGGGTGTCGGCCGGATACAGGTTGTGCGACTTGGCGCCCACCGTATGAACACCCGTCCCCTTCAACTGCTTGATGATGAAGGCGGTCTGGCTGCCGGACAGGGCCGACTTGGCGGCGCGGTCCATGCCCTCGAGCACGGCCTTGGTGAAGGCCAGGCGCTGACCCAGGGAGAAGCGGCTGCTGTCGACATAGGCGCCCTCCTGCTGGCTGTCGTCGAAGGCCTTGGCATCGACCAGCACCACTTCCTTGAAGCCGTGACCCTTCCAGTAGGCAATCATCTCCTCGTTGCTCATGCGCGAGACCATGGAGTGGTGCTCTTGCGAGTAACCGTTCCAGATCAGCGTGGGCAGGTAGTTGGTCACCGTGGGGTAGGCGGTGTTGAAGTGCATCATCGAGTTCAACACATAGGGCTCGCCCATGCCGCCGTCGCCGATGGTCACCGGGAACAGCACACCAGGATGGAGCAGCGCGCCGGCCATGGCGAAGTGCTGGCCCTGGCCCAAGGGGCCGGCCGGGGCGAGCAGGCCGGGGATGGCGCCCGAGAGGTGGCCGAGCAGGCCGTGCTTCTCGCGGAAGCGGGCCATCATGTCGGCCATGGTCTTGATGCCCATCTCCTCGAGCGAAGTGTCGAGGAACATGGCGCTGTAGAAGCCGGGGGCGTGGTGGCCGACCTCGGTCACGATGTTGGTGTGGCCGAGCATGACCAGGGCAGCATAGGCCTCGGCGCTGGAGGCGAAGCCGCCGGGGTGACCCGAACCCTTGGCACCGCACATCTGCAGGGTGACGTAGCGCAGGGCGTCGGCCATGAGCAGGGTCTGGAACACGGCATCCGGGTCGGACGGGTTGGCGATGGCCTTCCGGCCTTCGCCGATGACGGCGCGGGCGGCATGCTTGTCGAAGCCGGCCCAGGGCTCGCCGTAATACTGCATGCCTTCGCAGAAGGCGGGGAGGGTGCTTTGAGGGGAAATGGCTTGGGCAAACATGGCGTGGCTCCTGAAGAAAAATCCTGTTGCCGAAACCTTAGGGCAAGGTCTACCATTTCACAATACGTAATCGTTTTCGCATTGTGAAACCATGAAAACCGACGACAGCCGCAGCGGCATCCAGGTCATCGACCGCCTCGCCGCCCTCCTGGAAACCCTGGTCCGCAACGGCGGCACGGCCAGCCTGAAGGCACTCGCGGCCGAGACCGGCCTGCACCCTTCGACCGCCTTCCGCATCATGAATTCGGCGGCGGACAACGGCCTGGTCGACCGGATCGAAGGCGGCCAATACCGTCTGGGCGAGCGGCTGATGCAATGGGGCTGCGCCCTGCAGGGCGGCACCAATCTGCCGGAGATCGCGCGGCCGGTGATGGAATGGCTGCGCGACAAGGTGGAGGAGACGGTCAACCTCACCCTGCGCGAAGGCGACGAGGTGGTCTACATCGAGCGGGTGACGCCGCGGCGGATGATGCGGGTGGAACAGGTGATCGGCAGCCACGCCCCGCTGCACGTCACCGCGGTGGGCAAGATGATGCTGGGCGCCGCCGGGCGCGAGGCGGTGAAGGACTATGCCGCGCGCACCGGGCTGCCGGCCTACACCGCCCACACCATCACCGCCGCAGGCAAGCTGTGGACCGAGGCCTCGCGCTGCCACAAGCAGGGCTACGCCTTGGACAACGAAGAGGCCGAGATCGGCGTCGGCTGCATCGGCGCCCTCATCCGCAACAGCGCCGGCGTCATCGTCGCCGGCCTGTCGATCTCGGCGCCGATCGAGCGCCGGCGTCTGAACTGGGTGCCGCTGGTGCAGGAGGCTGCCCGCCGGATCTCCGAGCGCTTGAGCGAAGCCGGCATCGGCCATAACGCGGCATGAACCGCCTGCCCCCGGTCTCGCTCGCCTGGCTCACCTGGGGCCTGCTCGCCAGCCTGTATTTCGTCGGCTTCTTCCAGCGCGTCGCCCCGGCGGTGATGGTCGACGAGCTGATGCGCGACTTCCAGATCGCCGCCACCCTGCTCGGCAACCTCTCCGCCGTCTATTTCTATGCCTACGCCCTGATGCAGATTCCGAGCGGCCTGTTGTCCGATGCCATCGGCCCGCGCCGGGTCGGCACCGCCGCCGCCTTCGTCGCCGCCCTCGGCACGCTGCTCTTCGCCCAGGCCGAATCGCTCTGGCTGGCATCGCTCGGACGCGGTCTGGTCGGCGCCTCGGTCGCGGTCGCCTTCGTCGCCTGCATGAAGCTGGCCGGCCACTGGTTTCCGGCCAACCGTTTCGCCACTGTCACCGGCGTCGCCCTCTTGATCGGTAACCTCGGCGGCATCCTGGCCGGCATGCCGCTGGCCGCAGCGGTCAGCAGCGTCGGCTGGCGCAATGCCATGCTGATGAGCGCCGGCGTCACCCTGCTGCTCGCCGTAGCCGTCTGGCTCTGGCTGCGCGACGACCCGAGCGAGCGCGGCTATGCCAGCCACGCCCACCCCGAGGCGCTGAACAATGCCATGTCGTCCGGCCACGCTCTGAAATCGGTGATCGCCGAGCGCGACACCTGGCTGCTGTTCTTCGCCGGCGGTCTGATCGCCGCGCCGGTGCTCACCTTCGCCGGCCTCTGGGGCGTGCCCTACCTGGTCCAGGTCCATGGCATGGCGCGCGGCCAGGCCGCCGGCTTCACCACCGCCATGCTGCTCGGCTTCGCCGTCGGCGGCCCGCTGCTCGGCGCCCTGTCCGACCGCCTGGGCCGGCGCAAGCCGCCCTACCTCGGCGCCGCCCTGGCCAGCGCCCTGCTCTGGGCCCTGTTCCTGCTGCTGCCCGAGCTGCCCGCCATCGCCCGCTATCTCTTGTTCGCCGCCATCGGCTTTGCCGCCGGCGGCCTGATCATCGGCTTCGCCTTCGCGCGCGAGGCCAACCACCCCGGCGCCGGCGGCACCGTCGGCGGCGTGGTCAACATGTCGGTGGTCGGCTTCGCCGCCATCCAGCAAAGCCTATTGGGCTGGATCCTCGACCGCAACTGGCAGGGCGCCAGCCTCGAAGGCGCCCGCCTTTACGACGCCGCCGCCTATCAGGCCGCCTTTCTCTGGCTGGCCGCCAGCGCCATCGGCGCCGTCGTCGCCGTGGCCCTCACCCGAGAAACCTGGTGCCGGCTGCGCTTCGATTCGGACGCTTGAGGCCCCGTCCGGCCTGACTGGACCCCGGACCAGGGCAACCCGGCTGGTCTCGAAAAAATCCCTTTGAATTCAATGCTGTTTTATTGGCAAGCGCCGAGTTGTGCGGGCAGCGACCGCCCTTTGCCCGTTGCCTTGTGAGGAACTGTTTAACCTAATTATAATCATACATACATTATGTTAGTTTTGTATGTGCTCTAGATGATCGCCATCGCCGAAGCCTACCGGGCCGGCCTGCTGCGCAAGGATCACCTCCTTTCCAACATCGTCGCCGGCGTCGTCGTCGGCGTGGTCGCCCTGCCGCTGGCCATGGCCTTCGCCATCGCCTCCGGCGCCAAGCCCGAGCAGGGCCTGTACACCGCCATCGTCGCCGGCCTGCTGGTCTCGCTGTTCGGCGGCAGCCGGCTACAGATCGCCGGGCCGACCGGCGCCTTCATCGTCATCCTCTCGAGCATCACCGCCCAGCACGGCATCGACGGCCTGCAGATCGCCACCTTCATGGCCGGCCTGATGCTGCTGGCCATGGGCCTGGCCCGCCTGGGCAGCATCATCAAATACATCCCCGACCCGGTGATCGTCGGCTTCACCGCCGGCATCGGCGTCATCATCTGGGTCGGCCAGTGGAAGGACTTCTTCGGCTTGAAGCCCGAGGCGGCCGGCCACCACTTCCACGAGAAGCTGCTGGCCCTGGCCCAGGCCCTGCCCGAGCTGCACCTGGCCACCACCGCCCTGGCGCTCTTGAGCCTCGCGCTGGTGCTCCTCTCGCCGCGCTTCCTGAAGCGCGTGCCCGGCCCGCTGGTGGCCATGGTCTGCGCCACCGGCCTGCAGGCCTGGTTCCAGTTCGACGGCGTGGCCACCATCGGCTCCACCTTCGGCGGCATCCCGCAGTCGCTGCCCGGCTTCCAGCTACCCGAGGTGACCTTCGAGCGCGTCATCGAACTGCTCGGCCCGGCTTTCACCATCGCCATGCTCGGCGCCATCGAATCGCTGCTCTCCGCGGTGGTGGCCGACGGCATGTCCGGCACCCGGCACAACTCCAACCAGGAACTGGTCGGCCAGGGCGTGGCCAATGTGGCCGCCCCGCTGTTCGGCGGCTTCGCCGCCACCGGCGCCATCGCCCGCACCGCCACCAACATCCGAAACGGCGCCACCAGCCCGCTGGCCGGCATCGTCCACGCCGCCACCCTGGTTGCGGTGATCCTGTTCGCCGCGCCGCTGGCGAGCGACATCCCGCTGGCCGCGCTGGCCGCCATCCTGTTCGTGGTCGCCTACAACATGAGCGAGGTGCACCACTTCGTCCAGATGGCGAGGCGCGCGCCGCGGGCCGACGTGGCGGTGCTGTTCATCACCTTCGGCCTCACCGTGTTCGCCGACCTGGTGGTCGCGGTCAACGTCGGCGTCATCCTGGCCTCGCTGTTCTTCATGCGCCGCATGGCGCAGTCGGTGTCGGTGGAGCAGATGGAACGCAGCGAACTGGCGGCGGAGGTCGACCCGGCCCTGCTGCAGCACCTGCCGCCGGGCGTGATGGTCTATTCCATCGACGGGCCGTTCTTCTTCGGCGCCGCCGAGAATTTCGAGCAGGCGCTGAAGTCGACCCACAGCGTGCCCAAGACCCTGGTGCTGCGCCTGGGCAAGGTGCCGTTCATGGACATCACCGGCCTGCAGACCCTGGAAGAGATCGTCAAGCAGTTCCAGAGGCGGGGCACCCGGGTGATCGTGGCCGAGGCCTCGAAGCGGGTGCAGGAAAAACTGGTGAAGGCCGGCATCGCCGCGCTGGTGGGCAGCGGCAACGTCTTCCCCCGCCTGGAGCAGGCCCTGGTCAGCGCCGCCGACTCATTGCCCGAGGCCGAGCGCAAGCGCTTCGAGGAGAAGATTCATAAAGACTTTCTGGAGTCGGCCCGGCGGCACCTGATGCCGGGCGGGGAGCCGCCCGCCTCATGAACCGCGGGCGATGCGATCAGCGGTCGGAAGACTCGGCCTTGCCGGGCACGGTCAGCCAGTCCGGCAGCTCGCGCGCGCCGGCGTGGTCGATGATGTACTGGCGGATGAGCTTGCGCACGACCTGGGACGGGGTCAGGTCCTGTTCCGCGCAGATCTCCTCGAACAGGCTCTTCTTGCGGGGATCGATGAGGACGGTGAGCCTTGCGGTGCGGTTTTCCATGAACATGCCATGCCAGTCAAATGATAAGCAGATTGTAATACAGCCCCGCAGGCCGGTTAAAGGGCGAAGACCCGGCCGGCTGCGGCTCACCAGCGCGAGGCCCGCATGAACAAACCACTTTGCCGCGTCCTGCTCGTCAGCGACAGCCCCGAGGTCAACCAGATCGTGCGCGAGGCGCTCGGCCGGGACCGCCACCTCGAGCTCGTGGCCGAATGCCGCCAGGGCCAGGAAGGCACCAAGCTGCTGCCCCTGCACCACCCCGATCTGGTCCTGCTCAATTCTCCCCTGCCGGACAAGACGGCGCAGGTCTTCATCCACAAGGCCAAGGCGATCTGCGCCGCCGCCCGCATCATCCTGATCTCCGGCCGCTCGGAGATGACCGGCTACGTCATGGCCCAGCGCAAGGGCGCCGACGGCTACATCTCCCGCCGCCTGCTGCAAAACGAACTGCCCCTGGTGCTCGGCCGCTACCACGAGCTGGCGCCGGAATGGGGCCACCGGTTTTCACCCTGGAAAGAACACTACGGCATGGCCTGAGGCTAAACTGGCGGCATCCTGGCCCGGGCGAATTCGAATGGAAAACCTGCTGTACTGGACCGGCCTGGCCGCCGTGGCGGTGAACGCCCTCACCGGCGTGCTCGACGCCGGCCGCAAGCACATGGACCTGGTCGGCGTGGTCATGGTCGGCATGGCCACCGCCCTGGGCGGCGGCACGGTGCGCGACATCCTGCTCCAGCGCCCGGTATTCTGGCTGAGCGACCAGACCTATCTGTTCGCCGCCCTGGCCACCACCCTGTTCGTCTTCTTCGCCCTGCGCCGGCTGGAGCTGCCGCCCAAGCTCTTCCTCATCCCCGACGCCGTCGGCCTCGCCCTGTTCACCATCGTCGGCACCCAGATCGCCCTGGACTGGCACGCGCCCTGGCTGGCCGCCAGCCTGCTCGGCATGATCACCGGCGTGGTCGGCGGCGTGCTGCGCGACGTGCTGTGCAACGAAGTGCCGCTGATCTTCGTGCGCGGCGAACTCTACGCCTCGGCCGCCTGGGTCGGCGCCCTGGTGCTTATCGGCCTGCAGGCCCTGTCGGTGTCGGCGGTGATCGCGGCCTGGGCCGGCATGGCTGCCGTGCTCGGCATCCGCCTGGCGGCGATGGCGTTTCGGATTACGCTGCCGACTTATTCGGCGCGGGAGTAATGCGCAAGCTCAGGGGCGCCCGCTTGCCGACATCGCTTTATCGGCGGTGTTGGCGCTGTTCGCCACCTCTGTGGTCCAACGCAAGATCTCGTCGGCAGCAGCGGAGGGCGCGCCCAGGTGACTCGACTCCGGCTCGTAGAGCCTGGTCAGCGGATGCCGGGGCAAGGCGTCGAACAAGGCCTGTTTGGCTTTTTTCAGGCCGGGATAGTCGCCCGTCGGCGCGATATACAGCACCGGAACCTGCGGGTTCAGATTTTTCGCCGCAATCGACTGATTCATCGCGCCGTCGGGTTCGAACCAGCCAAGATAGATGGCCGGCGTGGTCAAGACCGAGTAGGTGCCCTTGGAACCCTCGAAGTCGAGCAGACTGGTTTTGTCATCACCCTTGCCATCGGCGACCAGCTTGCGCGCCTGCGCAACCGATTCGCCAAGTTTCTCCAAATAGGTAGCGGTGTTGACGCTGCCACCCGGGGCCATGGCGACAATGCCATCGACCGGGTGTTTACCCCCGAAATAGAGCGCGAACAACCCGCCTTGGCTATGGCCGGCGACGAACAATTTTGTCGCCCCCTTGGCGCGCAAGCTGTCGAGCGCGGCCACGACCTCCTGCTCTGCGCCGGCGACAGACACATCGTAACCGCGCCGCCCGGACCAGGGCATTTCAAGATTGGCGACCAGATAGCCCTTGCCTTCGAGAAAGGCCGCCAAATCCGCCACGTGCTTGGTCGGCGTGCCACCCTTGCCGTGCATGATGACGATGCCGATTCTGCTTGGCGGCGATTGCGCCGCTGCCGGTTGGATGATCGTTGCAGCAATGATGGCGAGGACGATCGCCATATGCTTGCATAGCGTTTGAACCATGGCTATTTCCCCTTGTGGACTATCGAACAGGCTTTTTTTTCGGATTAAACGCCCCCTCCATTGCCTTGGCAAGCGGCCGCGAACGCGCGGGCCTTGCGCATCAAGCGCCCCGCCTTGGACTTCGCCTACACTGAGAGTGCATTCGCACAGGAGGGAGGCATTGCCGATGAACCGCTCACTCGGATGGCTGCTTATCTGTTGCGCACTGATCGGGCCGGCCCATGCGGCCCAAGGGGGTAAAAAGATGCAGATCAACTCGAATGCCTTTGCTCACAACGGCGCCATCCCTGCCAAACACACCTGCGACGGCCGGGACATCTCGCCGCCGCTGGCCTGGACAGGTATACCCGCGGGGGCCAAGAGCCTGGCGCTCGTCGTGGACGACCCGGACGCCCCCGACCCCGCCGCCCCGCGCATGACCTGGGTGCACTGGGTGCTCTACAACCTGCCGCCGGCCGACCAGGGCCTGGCCGAGGGGGTGAAGGGCCTGCCGTCCGGCACCCTGGAAGGCGTCAACGACTGGAAGCGCACCGGTTACGGCGGCCCCTGCCCGCCCATCGGGCGCCACCGCTACTTCCACAAGCTCTATGCCCTGGACGTGGTCCTGCCGGACCTGGGCAAGCCGACCAAGGCGGCCCTGGAACGGGCGATGCAAGGGCACATCCTCGACCACGCCGAACTCGTCGGCACCTACCAGCGGCGCTGACCACGCCGGGGCTGCCTCCGGTTGTTGATGCCGAATGCGGCGGGTGCGCCCCGACCGAAACGACGCTCGGCATTGAAAATTGCCAGCGCGAATCCTTCAAAAGGCGCACACTATGCAGTTCGGCACCCGCTTCAATCGCCGCAGAGGCCCTGCCGATCACTGCCCCGCTCCCCCGGCGACAACTAGGAGTCATTCAGATGCAAGAAATCCTGCAATTTTTGAAAGCCAACGGTGAGCGCCTCGACGCCGAGATCGCTGCGGGCACAGGGGTCTCGCTGAAAAACGTGCGCCAGCTCTTGGCGGAACTGTCGGCCCGGGGCGATGTCATCATGTGCCGCACCACCCGCTACACCAGCGGCAAGCCGGTGGAAGGCATGCTCTGCCGGGCATCGGGCTATGTGCCGCCCGCCAGCCCCGGCCGCAAGCCCAAGCCGGCAGCGCCGGCGCAGCCTGACCCGTTCGCCGACGGCCAGAACCCGCCCTTGCGGCAACCCCGGCAGGCCGGCAAAAAATAGTCCCTCATGCCCGGGGTGCCTCCTTGCGCCCCGCAGCCCTACACGCCGAACGCCGCGTAGAAGGAAACGACGCCCCGCGGCAGGGGCGAGCCGAACGCCACAGCCATGAAGTATTCCGGTGGCACGCCGGGCAGCGTCAGGCCCGGCTCGGGCCGGAAGCCGAAGCGGCCGTAGAAGCCGGGCTCGCCCACCAGCACGCAGCCCATAGCGCCCTGCTCGCGCAGCAGGCGCAAGGCCTCGGCCATCAGCCGCGAGCCGACACCGCGCCGCTGGTATTCAGGCAAAACCGAAATCGGCCCCAGGCCGAACCAGCCGGCCGCCCCGTCGGAGACGACCACCGGCGACACGGCAACGTGGCCGATCACCTTGCCCTCGCACTCGGCAACCAGGGAAACCGCGAGCTGGCCCGCGCTTCTCAGACCGCTCACGATGAACTGCTCGGTATGGCTGGTATGCGGCGCATCCAGGAATGCCGCCGTCGTCACGGCCTCGATCGCCGCAACGTCCGCCGCCGTCTCCGGCCGGATGTCGACCTTCAGCGCGCTCATGCCTGGCCGCCGGGCGAGGCCAGGGCCGGGTTGAACACCACCTCCCACAGGTGCCCGTCCGGGTCCTGGAAGTAGCCGGCATAGCCGCCCCAAAAGGTGGCCTGCGCCGGCTTGACGATGCGCGCCCCCGCCCGCGCCGCCTCGGCCAGCACCGCATCCACCTCGCGTTCCGAGCCCACGTTGTGGCCCAGGCTGAATTCGGTGGCCGACGCCGCCCCCGGCGCCAGCCCGGTGTCGGTAGCCAGGCTGGCGCGCGGCCAAAGGGCCAGCTTCAGGCCGGGCTGCAGATCGAAGAAGGCGACCGCGC
>JACAEC010000208.1 GCA_013389055.1 Hydrogenophilaceae bacterium | reverse complement strand
TCGGGAAAGACGGAGGAGGTGATGCCGATGTCGCCCTGGAAGGCCCCCGCCGTCTGGTGGGCGATGGTGGCCACGTTGGCCTTCCAGCCGTAGCGGCCCAGCATCATCTGCCGGGACGGTGCGTCCCAGACCCGGTTTGGCTTGCCCTTGATGGGGCCGCCGGCGGCTGCCTGCTCGCGGGCATTGGCCAGGATATCGGCCTCGGAAATGGCCTCGATGAGCCCGACGCCGATCAACTGGGGGGCGATGCGCGGGCTGACCAGCACGTCCGGGCGCATCGGGCCATAGCCCAGGTCCTGGAAGGCGTAATGAGGTTTTCTCAGGATGTAGGGGGTGCCGTCGGCGAAGTGGCCGCGGATCTCCGTATGGGTGATGACCACCCTGCCCTCGGGCCTCACGCCCTGCACGGCGAAGTTGTCGAACTGGTCGCCGTAGACGGGCTCGGGGAGCACGCCGCCGTGCTCGCCAACGCCCGGCACCGACAGGCGCAGCAGCAGCCCCACCGGCTGCTCCTCCCCGGATGGCGGCGCGCCGCGGCCGTCCTCCGTGTGGCAGCCGCCGCAGGAACGGGCGATGAAGTGGGGCCCCAGGCCGTCGCGCTTCTTGGTGGAGGCCGGCGCCTCCACCCAGTTGCGCTTGAAGAAGGAGTTGCCGATGACGAAGCGGGTGCGCTCCGCGTCCCCGAGGTTGGCAGCCGGGAAGGAGAAGGCATTGCGCCCGGTGGCGTGGACGGTGGTGTCTCCACCCGGCAAAGAGTCGGCAGGCTCGTCAGTCGACACGGCCTGGACCGTGCCCCAGACCAGGACCAGGGCGGCGGCCAGATGGGCGGGTTTCATCGCATGCGCTCCGGACGGACGGATCATGGCTGGACGAGGTTGAGGCGGGCGATGCCCACCGCCGCGGCCGCCTCCACCAGATCCTTGCTCTGCTGCGTGAGGCTGTCGATGGTGGCCTGGATGCGCTGCCGCCCGGGGGCGTCCCGGCCGCCGATGATCTCCCGGTCGAAGGGGGCCCGGATGGCCTGGGCCAGGGCCACGGAGTGGGCGATCTGGCGGCTGGTGCGCTCGGCCAGGGCGGCGTCCTTGGCCGCCACCAGCTCGCGCAGGGACGGCCCCTGCAGGAGGCTGCCGTCGGCCCGCCGGTAGCGACCCAGCCACACGTTCTCGATGCCCAGGGCATTGTTGACCACGTCGCGATGGGTGTTGTCGGAGAAGCAGGAATGCTCGTCCTCCTGGTCCTGGCTGGCGAGGGCCACCTCCAGGCGCTCGCCGGCGAGCTCACCGCGCGAGAGCGAGCCGATGCCGACGAAGACCTTGCGCAGCGACTCCAGCCCGCCCTTCTCGAAGCGGGCCCGGTAGTTGAACTTGCGGCCCGGCTTCCATTCCTTGGCCACCTGGTTGAGGTCATCTACCAAGAGGTCGGTGATCACCCTCAGATACTGGCGCCGCCGGTCTGCATTAGGTGCTTGGCCATCGACGAAGTCCGTG
>JACAEC010000202.1 GCA_013389055.1 Hydrogenophilaceae bacterium | reverse complement strand
GGGGGCGCACGGCCGGCCCCGGGTGAACCGGTTCATCGACATGCACGACGTGGGCGACGCCCTGGTGCAGGCGGGTTTTGCCAATCCCGTCATGGAGATGGAGCGCATCACCCTGACCTACGACGACCTGCGGGGCGTGCTGGCGGACATCAAGGGCATTGGCGGCCACACCGTTCTGGAAGGACGGGCCCCGGGCCTCATGGGCAAAGGCGCCTGGAGAGCCCTGGCCCAGGCCTATGAGCCCTTCCGCCAGCAGGGCCGTCTGCCGGCTACCTACGAAGTGGTTTATGGCCACGCCTGGGCCGCCCGGTCCGGCAATTTGCCGGACGGGCGCCAGGTGATTCGCTTTCGGACGCGCCAGTCATGACAGCCCGGGGCCTTTTCGTGGTAGGCACCGATACGGGGGTGGGCAAGACCCGGGTGGCCGCCGGTCTGCTCACCGCCTACGGCCGCCTGGGCCATCGCTGTGTGGGCATGAAACCCGTGGCCGCCGGGGCCGAGTTGCAAAACGGCGCCTGGGTGAATGAGGACGTGGAGCGCCTGAAGGCGGCGAGCACGCTGACCGCCGCCGAGGACCTGGTGAACCCCTATCTTTTCCGGGAGGCCATCGCCCCCCACATCGCCGCCGACCACAAAGGCGCGGTCATGGAAGTGCCCCGCATGCGCGCGGCCTATGAGGCCCTGGCCCGGATGGCCGACGTGGTGGTGGTGGAGGGGGCCGGCGGGCTCCTGGTGCCCTTGTCTGCCACCCAGGACATGGCCGATGTGGCCCTCGCCCTGGGTTTGCCGGTGATCCTGGTGGTGGGCATGCGTTTGGGGTGTCTGAACCACGCCCTGCTGACCCGGGAGGCCCTGGCCCACCGGGGACTGGATCTGGCGGGCTGGGTAGCCAACCGGCTGGACGGGTCCATGGCGGCCTATGGGGAAAACCTGGCGACCCTGGAAGGGCGCCTGGGGGTGCCCCTGCTGGCGGATTTGCCTTTTGCGCCGGAGGCCTCGGCGGAACGGGTTGCGGATCGGTTCTCCCCTAAACGCCTGAACCGTCTGCTTTTTACCTGACTGCCGCTACCTGTGCGGGGGGCTTAAATTGCATATTGGGGACCTCAAAATCCCTTTATGGAGGCAGATTTGTGACGCATAATTCAGGACAAAAAACTCCATAAGGAATGAGTTTATGGTCCTCTCACGCACCAGCCAGTATGCGGTCCAGGCGCTGATCTACATCGCGGCCCAGCCTTCTGGCGAACCGGTCTTGAACCGGGATATCGCCGAGCGCCTCAACGTGCCGGCGGCCTATCTGGCCAAGATTTTGCAGAACCTTTGCAAGCACGGGCTGCTGGATTCTTTTCGTGGCCGCCTGGGGGGGTTTTGCCTGCGGGAAGGCAGGCACCGCACCTCCCTGATGCAGGTTCTGCTGTTGACCGAAGGGCCGGATTTCACCAAAAGCTGCATCCTGGGCCTGAAGGACTGTTCCGATGCCACCGCTTGTCCCATGCATTTCAAATGGGTGCCGGTGAAGAAAAAGATCCTGGGACTGCTGAATGAAGTGAATCTGGAGGAGCTGGCCAAGGCGGTGATGACGGGAAAATATCGGCTGGCCGATCTGCCCGCCGCTGCGGTGCCAGGCTGAAACATGG
>JACAEC010000064.1 GCA_013389055.1 Hydrogenophilaceae bacterium | reverse complement strand
TGCCCTATTCCGAGATCATGCGCGCGGTGGTGCATTACCAGCCACGCAAGCGGCGCAAATAACCCCACCCCAACCTTTATCCTCGCTTCGCGGGGGCTCCCCATAAATGGGGAGGGCGCTATGCTCCTCCCCTCACTTGTGGGAGAGGCTGGGAGGGGCTCGAACCAGACCCAGACCTATAGGCCCCTCCCCCCATTTATGGGGGAGGCTGGGAGGGGGAGATTCACAGGGCGTGACTGCGGTCACCGCGGGCGAAACCCATCAGCGGCTGAGCCAGGCCGCGGCCCAGGGCGACGACCTTGAACAGCTCGCCCATCTCGGCCGGCGACATCAGCTTCTGCAAGGCTGCCGCCTGCTTGATATAGCCCGGCTCGGTGGTCGACTGGCCCTGCAAAAGCTCGGTGATGCCGCAATTGATCAGGAAGCCGGCCTGGCTGGTGTAGCCCAGCAAGCTCAAACCGGCCTCCACCCCGGCCTCGGCCACCGCGGTGAAATCGACGTGGGCGGTGATATCGGTGAGCCCGGGCAGGACGAAGGGCTCGGCATGGGCGTGGTGGCGGTAGTGGCACATCAGCGTTCCCTGATGGCGCTGCGGATGGTAGTACTCGGCCCGGGGGAAACCGTAATCGAGGAAGAGCAAGACCCCACGCTCGAGCATCGCCGCCAGGCTGCGGATCAGGGCGGGGGCGGCCAGGCTGATTTCCGTCAGGTAGTCGCCCTCGACGGGGAGGCTGCGTGCCGCTTCGAACAGATCCCCTTCGCTTAGCGGCCGCTCCTGCCAGATGAAGCGATCTCCCTCTAGACCGACGCCTCGCTCGAACCAGCCGCTTGCCCGGTGCTGAACCAGATGCACCGGCAGGGCATCGAGCACCTCGTTGCCGATGACCAGACCCGAGAAGCGTTCCGGCAAGACATCCAGCCAGTGCAATCGAGACAGGAATTCCGGCGCCTCACGCTCGAACAGTTCGCGCTGGCGCGCGCGCAGCTCGGCGCTGAGTTCGAGGATGGCGTAACGCGCGGGCAGGGCCGCCTGCTCGGCCAGCCCGCGCAGCAGCTCGAGCGCCAAGCGGCCGCTGCCGGCACCCAGTTCCAGTACCTCGCCTTGGGTCTGCTCGAGCACTGCTGCTGCCTGCCTGGCCAGGGTGCGGCCGAACAACGGCGTGAGCTCGGGCGCGGTGACGAAGTCGCCGGCACTGCCGAACTTCTGCGCGCCCGCGCTGTAGTAACCGAGGCCCGGGGCATAGAGGGCCTGTTCCATGTAGCGGGCAAAGTCGAGCCAGCCGCCGGCGCGGTCGATCGTCTCGGCGATATGGCGGACCAGGGCCTGGCTGTGGGCGAGTGCTTCGGGGCTGGGGCTGGGCAGAGCGGACATCCGCGCATCATAGCGTCTCGCAAGCTGCGCCTCCAAAACCTTCCCCACCCCAGCCTTTATCCTCGCCTAGCGGGGGCTCCCCACAAATGGGGAGGGCGTTACACCTCCCCCATTTATGCACCCTGAAGGGCATAAAGGGGAGGCCGGGAGGGGGAATTCAGATGGCAAGCTCACCACAGCAACGTCCTGTAAAATTTCCACCCATGAACGTCGCCATCATCGGTGCCGGCCCGGCCGGCATGTCCTGCGCCAATGCCCTGCTGACCTTCGGGCTGACGCCCATCGTCATCGATCGCAGCGACCACGCCGGCGGCGCCCAGCGCACCAACTTCCACCCCAATCTCTGGCTGCTCGGCGCGCCGGAGGAGACCGGCATCCAGATGACCGACCGGCTCAGCCGCCACTTCGAGGAGCTGCCGATCCAGTTCCATCGCAATACCGAAGTGCTGACGGTGCACCCGGCGGGCAAAGGCTTCGGCTTACAGCTGAGAAAAGGTGAAACCGAGCTGACGCTGCAGGCCGATGCCATCGTCCTGGCCACCGGCATGCGTTCGCGCGCGACGCCGAAGCTGCTCGCCCTGGCGCAGAGCAGCCCGCGCGTCATCGTCGGCCCGTTGTCGCTCGCCATCCGCGACGACATCAGGCAGAGCCGGGTGTTGATCCTGGGCGGCGGAGACAACGCCCTGGACCATGCTCTGTTCCTGTCCGAGCGCGGCAATGAGGTCACCGTCTGCACCCGGGGCAAGTTTTCGGCCAGGCTGCAGTTCCGCGAGGCGTGTGCGAAGCAAACGGCTGTGACCTTGCGCCGGGAGTGTCGACCGAGCGGCTTTCGCCTGCAGGACGACAAGATCTTGGCCGCTTGGCCGGAGGGGGAGATGGCCTTCGATTGGCTACTGGTGATGTACGGTTACGAACCCAACACCGAGATCGTCGAGCGCTTCGACCGCGCGATCCGGCCGCGGCGGACCAAGCAGGGCCACATCGTAGTCGACCTCTGGCAGCGCAGTTCGGTGGCCGGCATCTACGCCGCCGGCGACATCACCGACTCACCACAACCCAGCGTGGCCACGGCAATCGCCCAGGGCCTGGCCACGGCGCGGGCGGTAGAACGGGATCTCAGCAAGGATCAGTGAATGGCGGGGCGGTATTCCGGCACCTATCCCCACCCCAGCCCTCCCCTTGAAGGGGAGGGTGGTTGATAGCCAAGCCCCTCCCCCTTCAAGGGGGAGGCTGGGAGGGGGATGGGCTGAATGTGAACGCGGTTCTGCAATAACGTGAAGCCAGCCCCAGCATTACCCCCTCAAGCCCATCAAGAATCCGCCTCGGCCGCCAGCCCCTGCTCCAGATACACCCAGTCGACAATATCGCCGCTTGGTAAATAACCGGAAATCAGTTGCGCCAGCATGGCCCGAACCACGGCGACATCGTTGACATCCAACGCCACCTTCAAGGCCTTGAGCTTCTCTTCCAACTCCGGCCACGGCAGGAAATCCTCGTGGGCCTTCATGATGCGGGGGTGGGAGGTCGGGTTCGGGTTGTCGCCGATCAAGAGCTCCTCATAGAGCTTCTCACCTGGGCGCAAGCCGGTTACTTCGATTTCGATATCGCCATCCGGATTGGCTTCATCCCGCACGGTCAAGCCGGATAGCTCGATCATGCGCCGGGCGAGATCCAGAATCTTGACCGGCTGGCCCATGTCCAGCACAAAGACATCGCCACCCTTGGCCATGGCGCCCGCCTGGATGACCAACTGCGCCGCCTCGGGGATGGTCATGAAATAGCGGGTGATCTCAGGATGGGTCAGCGTGACCGGGCCGCCATCCCTGACCTGCTGGCGGAACTTGGGCACCACCGAGCCGGAGGAGCCGAGCACATTGCCGAAGCGGACCATGGAGAACTTGGTCTTAGGTGCGGCTGCCGCCAGGGCCTGCAATACCATCTCGGCCAGCCGCTTGCTGGCGCCCATGATATTGGTCGGCCGAACCGCCTTGTCGGTGCTGATCAAGACAAAATCGGCCACGCCATGCTCGGCCGCGGCCTGTGCCGCAGTAAGCGTCCCCAGCACATTGTTCTTGATGCCCTCGGCCGGATTGTGCTCGACCAGTGGCACATGCTTGTAGGCCGCCGCGTGATACACCGTGTCGGGAGCCCAGGTCGACATGATCTCGCGCATGCGCTCGGCATCCTGCACCGAGGCCAGCAACGGTACCAGCTTGATATCCGGGTTGATTAGATTGGCCGACTTGGCCAATAACTCCTGGTGCAGATCATACAGCGCGAATTCGCTTTGCTCGACTAGAAGCAGGGTCGACGGTGCCACTTTCAAAATTTGCCGGCACAGCTCGCTGCCGATCGAGCCGCCCGCCCCAGTTACCAGCACCACCTTGCCGGCGATGTT
>JACAEC010000118.1 GCA_013389055.1 Hydrogenophilaceae bacterium | reverse complement strand
TACGTCGAACTCGACCGCTCGCCGGCCGAGATCGTGGCCGAGGGCTTCGACGAGGCCACCGTGCGCAAGGTCGTGCGCCTGATCGACTTCTCGGAATACAAGCGCCGCCAGGCCCCGCCCGGCATCCGCGTCACCAAGCGTGGCTTCGGCCGCGATCGGCGGTATCCTATTACCAATCGCTACAAAGCCCCCTTCGGAGGAAAACCATGAAAAAGATCGAAGCCGTCATCAAGCCGTTCAAACTCGACGAAGTCCGCGAGGCCCTGTCCGCCCTCGGCGTCACCGGCCTCACCGTCACCGAGGTCAAGGGCTTCGGCCGCCAGAAAGGCCATACCGAGCTCTACCGCGGCGCCGAATACGTGGTCGATTTCCTGCCCAAGGTGAAAGTCGAAGTGGTGTTGGCCGCCGCCCAGGTTGATGCCGCCATCGAGGCCATCGTCAAATCCGCCCGCACCGGCAAGATCGGCGACGGCAAGATATTCGTCACCAGCGTCGAACAGGTGGTGCGCATCCGCACCGGCGAGACCAACGAAGCGGCGATTTGATTCTGCGCAATGCCGTGCGGTTGTACCCTGCAACCGCTGCCCACCCGAAAAGGCATGGAGAGCAAATGCCCTCGATTAAAAAAACAGCGCCGAAAGGCGCTGTTTTTTAATTGCTGGGGATATAGAGCCGTAGGGCGGCCTCGCTAGCAGGCCGCCGAACGACAGCCCGGTCAGCAGGACCTGTTTGCCTTGCGGATGTAGATCGCGGTGTCCTCCCCTTGCGGTCGGACCTCGACGAACTCGTGGCCGGACTGGCGGCAAAAGGCGCGGAAGTTGCGCGGCGAACCGGAGTCAGAGGTCACCACGCAGAGGGTGGCGCCCGGGTCCAAGTGCTTCAGTTGACGGCAGATATCCAGCACAGGAAGAGGGCAGTTTCTGCCGCGCACGTCCAAGACATCTTGCGTATCGTTCATTGTGAGCTCCTTCATTTGCGTTTGTCGCGAGCTCATTATCTCTGCCGTCCGTGGCGGAATTGTTCCGGTAGCTACCTAAGTGCAATCACCGAACGCCACGGTAAAGATTTTGCGGCCTCTCCGGCCTGGGGTTTGCCATTTGGCCGTTCATTGGCCTGCCACCTATGGCGTAATACTACGTAGTTGCATCCTGCAGCATCACTCCCGCAGCAAGCGTAGGGTGCGTTCCACGCACCATGAACGGTGCACGGAGTGCACCCTACAACTTATTCCCGCAGTTCCAGATACCCCGTCACTTCCTCCCGGTCGTGATAGAGCTGCTTGAACCTCAATCGATAAGGCACCTTGGCCTTGCGCAGGGCGTCCTGGATGATGGCCCGGCAGCGCAGCAATTCCTCGTAGCGTTTTTTCATGGGCAGCTTGAGGTTGAAGATGCTGCGTTTGCACCAGCCCTCGGCCATCCACTTGGCGACCAGTTGGGCGATGCGGGCCGGTTGTTCGACCATGTCGCAGACCATCCAGTCCACCGGTTTCACCGGCCGATAGCGGAAGCCGTCGTCACGGACGTGGGTGACGGCGTATTCGGCCATGAGCTTGCGGTCCATGGGTCCGTTGTAGACAGCGGTGACCTTGAGGCCGCGGCTGGCGAATTGCCAGGTCCAGCCGCCGGGGGCGGCGCCGAGGTCGACCACGCGCAGGCCCTGCTTGAGATAACGCTGCTGGTCCTCGTGGTCGAGGAAGACGTGAAAGGCCTCGGCCAGCTTCATGGTCGAGCGGCTGGGTGCCTCGTGGGGAAAGCGCAGGCGCGGGATGCCCTGCGGCCAGGGCGAGGCGTTGTCGGCCTCGCTGGTGGCGATCCAGGCCGTCTGCTTGTCGGTGAAGAAGACATGCAGGCGCGGGCCGCGTTGGCTGCCGAGCTTGACCTTGCGCTCCGCCAGGGCTTTTTCCAGATAGGGCGTGAACTTGCGGCAGAAGGGCAGCAGCGGCTTGCCGGCCTCGGTGTCGGCCGCCTCCAGCCACAGTTCGGAGTAGGCGGCGGGCGGCACGGCCAGGGCAATTGGCCCGGTGCGGTCGCGCTCGGGCAGGTTCTCGACGTGGCCGATCACGTGCAGGCACTGGCGGGCGAATATCCATTTGTAGAAGGGCATGGTCGCCAGTTCTTCCGCGGCCTGTTCGGGCAGGGGCAGGAACACGGCGCCGCCGCCCGGCAGGGTTTGCGCTTCGGCCTCGACGCCCAGTTCTTCGGCGTAGACCTCGGCCTCGCGGCCGCACTCGGCCTCGAAGCCGCCGCGGCAATAAAGCAGTAATCCGGACATGGGATAAATTCTAGGTGTGAGGAATAAAGTTGTTTATCGGAGTGTTTGACCAATAATGCAGCTTACGCTGCAGGCTGGCGTATCGGCAAATCAAACAATGTATCGAGGAGGCAAGTCATGAAGCATGCAATTTCCAAAGTGTTGCTCTTGGGTGTGGCCGCGGGTTTTGCCATGGCGGCGCTGGCGGCCGACGACGAGGAGGTCATCAAGTACCGCAAGAACGTGATGAAGGCCTATGGCGCCCACATGGCGGCGGCCGGCGCCATCGTCCAGGGCAAGGTGAAGGGCCAGTTGGCCGGTCATGCCAAGGCCCTGGAGGCCACGACCCAGGACATGGCCGGCATGTTCCCGGCCGGCTCCGATTTCGGCGAGACCAATGCCCTGGATGCGGTGTGGTCGAAGCGGGCCGATTTCGAGAAGAAGGCCAAGGACACCCAGGCCAAGGCGGCAGCCTTCGCCAAGGCCGCGGCGGGCAGCGACGCGGCAGCCAAGTTCAAGGACCTGTCGGACAGTTGCAAGGCCTGCCATAAGGATTACCGCAAGGAGCAGAAGTAAGCGGCATGCTGCATCGGCTGCTGTGGCTGGGCCTGCTCTGCATGGGGCCTGCCCTGGCGGCCGGCCCTGAGCCGGCTGCCGGGGAATACCTGTTCCGCGCGGCCGGCTGCGCGGGCTGCCACACCGATGGCGATCACGCCGGTGCCTTTCTGGCCGGCGGGCGCGAGCTGATGACCCCCTTGGGTGTTTTCTACAGCCCCAACATCACGCCGGACAAGGACACCGGCATCGGCCGCTGGCAGGAAGCGGATTTTCTGCGCGCCCTGCGCCACGGGCGCGGGCCGGATGGCCGGCATTACTACCCCAGCTTTCCCTATGCCGCTTACACGCGCTTGAGCGACGCCGACATGCGTGCGCTCTGGGCCTATCTCAAGACCGTGCCGCCGGTGCGCCAGGCCAATCGGCCGCATGAACTGCCGTGGTATCTGAAATACCGATCCCTGCTCAGCGCTTGGAAGTGGCTGTATTTCAGGCCCGGCCCCTACCTGCCGAACCCGGTCAAGGACGCGGCCTGGAACCGCGGCGCCTATCTCGCCCAGGCGGCGGCCCATTGCGGCGAGTGCCACACGCCGCGCAACCGGCTGGGCGGTTTTCGCATCGGCCTGTATCTGGCGGGCGATAAGGTGGGGGCGGAAGGCGGGCTGGTGCCCAACATCACGCCGGACAAGGAGACCGGCATCGGCCGATGGAGCCGCAGCGAATTGATCGATTACCTGAAGACCGGCATGCGACCGGACGGCGATTTCGCCGGCGGCCTGATGGCCGAGGTGGTCGACAACGGCCTCAAACATCTGAGTCAGCAGGACATCGAGGCGATCGCCACCTATTTGCAGAGCGTACCGCCGGTGATGCATGCGGTGCGCAAGCCGAAGCCGGAAAAGGCGCAGGAGGAGTTCGAATATTAGAGCCTATTTCAGTAGGGCTCATGCCCCGCTGAAATAGGCTCTTAATCCGGCAGTTTCTTGCCCGGATTCAAAATTCCCTGCGGGTCGAACACCCGCTTCAGCTCGCGCATGAGACCCAAGGTCTCGGCGTCAATCTCGAGCGGGACGAATTTGCGTTTCTTGTTGCCGATGCCGTGTTCGCCCGACAGGGTGCCGTCCAGGCGCAGCACGGTCTCCACCAGCTCCTGGAGGCAGGCATAGGCGCGCGCCATTTCCTCGGCATCGTCCGGATGCACCATCAGATTGACATGCAGGTTGCCGTTGCCGGCGTGGCCGAAACTGACGATGGGCAGGCGATGCAAGGTGCCCATGGCATCGATGGCGGCGACCAGTTCGCTTAAGCGGGAGACCGGCACCACGACGTCTTCATTGATCTTGAGCGGGGCAATCTTCTTCACCGCGTGCGACAGCGATTTGCGCGCGGTCCACAGCTGTTTGATCTCGGCCGGGGTGAAGCCGGTTTGGATTTCCAGCAGGCCTTCGCCTTGCAGGGCGTTCTCCAGGGCGGCGACCTGGCGCGGGATGTCTTCGGCCGGGCCGTCGGCCTCGACCATGAGCACGGCCTCGGTGCCGGGCGGCAGACCTTCGGCGGCGCCGAATTCCTTGATCGCCTGGATCGAGCGGCGGTCCATGAATTCGAGGGCGCAAGGCACCACCGCTTGCTGCATCACCCGGGAGACGGCGGCGCAGGCGGTGGTGTCGCTGGCATAGCAGATGCGAAAGGAGGCGGTGCGTTCGGGGGCGGGCACCAGTTTCAGCGTGGCCTCGGTGATCAGGGCCAGGGTGCCTTCGGAGCCGACCAATAGGCGGGTGAGGTCGTAGCCGGTGGCGTATTTGCTGGTGCGCCCGCCCGAGCGCAGTTCTCGGCCGTCGCCGGCCACGGCACGCAGGCCGAGCACGTGGTCGCGGGTGACGCCGTATTTCACGGCGCGCGGCCCGGCCGCGTTCATGGCCAGATTGCCGCCGATGCGGCAATAGGGGCTGCTGCCGGGATCGGGTGCGTACATGAGGTTGGCGCTCTGGGCGAGTCGGTGGATATCGTCGGTGACCACGCCGGGTTCGACCACGATCAGGCGGTCGGCCGGATTGAATTCGAGGATGCGGTTCATGCACTCGAAGCTGAGCACCAGGCTGCCCTTTGTCGGCTGGGCGCCGCCGACGTTGCCGGAGCCGGCCCCGCGCGGGGTGATGGGCAGTTTGTGCCTGAGCGCCAGGCGCACGATGGCGACGACGTCTGCATGGCAGGTCGGGAACAGCACGGCCTCGGGCAGGCAGCGGCCCGGGGTTTCGTCCTGAGCGTAGAGGGCGAGAGTGTCGGCGTCGCTGCGGGCCCGCTCGGGACCGAGCAGGGCAACGAACTCCTCGAGGACAGCCGGCGGCAACATCAGCCCAGGGTGGCCTCGACCACCTCGGCCGCCAGGGCCATGGCGTCGCTGTCCTGGAAGCGGGCGTGGACTTCCTGCACGGCAGCGTCGTAGAGCAGGCGGTTGAACGGCTGCGCGGCCTGATCGCGCATGGCTTGGCGCAGGGCCTGGGTCATCACCTTGTCGAGCGAGACCAGGCGCTTGGCCATGACGATGCCGTCGTCGGCGTTGACCAGGGTGATGCGCAGACGGCCGCGCTCGCCGGCCGGCTCGGCCGGCAGTTGGCGTTCGGCTTCGGGCACGAGATGGACGTTGAAGGCGAGGTCCGACCATTCGCAGACGTTCTGGATCTTGTAGAGCAGAAAAGCCGCCGGGCCGTGGTTGAACAGCCCGACCTCGACCGCCTGGCCGCGCAGGCCTTCGATCTCGGCTTGGATCGGGCCCGCCCAGAACAGCACCAGGTCGTGGGCCTGGTCGCGGTAGCTGTAGCGGGCGCCTTCGTCGTAGCGATTGTGTTCGGCCGAATAGACCTCGCCGACCTGGGGGCCGAGCTTTGCCACGTCCGGGCGCTGGAAGGTATGCAGCCCGCTCATGCGTTTTCCTCGGGCAGCAGGGACAGCAGCATGGCGACCATGTCGGTGTCGAAATCCAGCCCCAGTTCGAGATCGGGGTTGAGGGTGATGCCGATGTCCTCGGCCATGCGCCGCAGCACCCAGGAAAACTCGGTGAGCAGGCCGCCGCTGTAGCCGGGGTAATCGCTCATGAAGACCTTGGCCCGTTCCGGCGCCGAGAACAGCACCAGCACGGGGGTGCCGTCCTCGGTCTCCAAGACCAGCGGTTCGGCCTGGGTGGAGCGCTGGAAACCGGCGATGGCGTGTTTCTCGTCCTTCACCGGCATGAACACCTGCAGCTTGAGCAGGCGCTGGGCGAAGGCCTCGGGCTCGACTTCGCCGGCATGCAGCTCGGTCAGCAGATACTCGAGATCGTTCTTGGGTTGCAGTGGGATATCCATGGGAAAGACCGTCCAGACAAGGCCGCCAGCATAGCATCCGCGCGGCCTGAAGGCGACCCGGCTAGAATGCTCGCATGGAGCGAAACACGATCCGTTTCGGCATCGATCTGGGCGGCAGCAAGATCGAATTGATCGCCCTGGATGGGGAGGGTGGCGAGCTATGGCGGCGCCGCGTGCCGACGCCGCAGGGCAGCTATGCCGGCACTCTGGACGCGCTAGCGGCGCTGGTGCATGAGGCCGAGGCAGGCCTGGGCGCCCGCGGCACGGTCGGCATCGGCACCCCCGGTGCGATCTCGCCCGCCAGCGGCCTGATGAAGAATTCCAACTCGGTTTGCTTGAATGGCCGGCCGCTCAAGGAAGACATCGAGGCCCTGCTCGATCGCGAAATCAGGATTGCCAACGACGCCAATTGCTTTGCCCTGTCCGAGGCCACCGACGGTGCGGCGGCCGGGGCAGAGGTGGTGTTCGGCGTGATCATCGGCACCGGCTGCGGTGGCGGCGTGGTGGTGCGTGGCCATGTCCTCACCGGCCCGAACGCCATCGCCGGCGAGTGGGGCCACAACCCCCTGCCCTGGCCGCAGGCGGACGAATTGCCGGGGCCGAGTTGCTATTGCGGCAAGCGTGGCTGCCTGGAGACCTGGCTGTCCGGGCCGGGCCTGAGCCGCGAGGCCCACCGTGTGGCCGGGCTGGATGTGCAGCCGGCCGAGTTGGTGCGGCGCGCCGGCGCTGGCGACGAGGTCTGCGAGGCCGCCCTGCAGCGCTATGAAGATCGCCTGGCCCGGGGCCTGGCCCAGGTGGTCAACGTGCTAGACCCCGAGGCGATCGTCCTGGGCGGCGGGCTGTCGAACATGCCCCGGCTGTATGCGAACGTGCCCCGCATCTGGGGCCGTTATGTGTTCTCGGATACGGTGCGCACCCGCTTGCTGCCGGCCCGATACGGCGATTCGAGCGGGGTGCGGGGCGCGGCCTGGCTGTGGAACGACCGCGCAGGCCGTCGGCGTTAGCGGCTCAAGTGGGCAGCCACTTGGCGGCGTCGATGCCCCAGGTCTCGAAGGCCTCGTGGCCGACGATGCGGTCCTGGCAGTACGGCTTGGACAGGTCGATCAACTCGGGCGGCAGGTAGTGCTGCTTTCTGGCGCTGTAGAAGGCCTTGACCACCGGCTGCAGCATCTTTTCCGGGTGTTGCTCGATGACGATGCCCAGCCGGCCGCTTTCCAGGCGGATCAGCGAGCCGGTCGGATAGATGCCGACCGCCTTGATGTAGGCGCGCACCAGTTCCGGATTGAAATGGAACTTGCTCCATTCGAGCAGTTTGGCCATGGCGGCCGGGGCCGGCATGCCCTTGTGATAGACCCGCTCCGAGGTGATGGCGTCGTAGACGTCGACGATGGCGCCCATCTGGCCATAGAGGGAAATCTCATCGCCCTTGAGCTTGTTCGGGTAACCGGTGCCGTCGAAGCGCTCGTGGTGCTGGCCGGCGACATCCAGCATGATCTGGGTGATACCCGGGGTGTTCTGCAAGATAATGATGCTCTGCACCACGTGCGATTTCATCTTGTCGAACTCGGCATCGGTCAGCTTGGCCGGCTTGTTGAGGATCTCGTCCGGCACCTTGGCCTTGCCGACATCGTGCAGCAGGGCGCCCATGGCGATCTCCTTGATGATCGGCCGCTCCAGTTTCAAGCCGCGGGCAAAGGCGATCATCAGGGTGCAGACCGAGACCGAGTGCTGGAAGGTGTAGTTGTCGTGTTCTTTCAGGCGGCCGAGCGGCAGCAGAGCATCGGGGTTGCGGAAGATGGAGTCGATCATGCTCTCGACCAGGGGCTCCACCTTCTCCATTTCGATCTGCCTGCCCAGGCGGATGTCCTTCAGCATGCTTTTGGTGATCAGGTTGGCCTCTTTGTGCAGGGCGCGGGCACGGCTGATCTCTTCCTCCAAGGAAACCGGCAGCGGCAACGTCGGTTCGTTGGCGATCGCCTCCATGGTATCGGCGAGTTCCTGCTTCACCTCGCGCTCGGTCTGGGCATCGCCGACATCGAGCCCTTTTTCGGTATCGATGTAGAGTTCCTGGATGCCTAGGGTGCGCAGGGTGCGCAGGGTTTCCGCATCCTTGATGGCGAATTGGTTGGTCAGGAACGGATGATCCATCCAGCCGCAGTTGAGGTCATGGATATACATGCCCGGCTTCAACTGGGAGACGGCGACTTTTTTGACGCTAGAGGATGTGCCTGCTTTGTCCATGACTTACTGATGCTCCTGCCCGAATTATTGTGGTATCAGCGGGTTGACACAATTGGGTTGTCCTACTTAAGTAGTCAGGCCCAGGGCCTGGCTTACCGCCACGGCTAGGTTGCGGTCGAGGTGTTGGTCCTTGTGCACGATATGGTCCGGCTGGATGGCGGCGGGAATGATACCGGGCTGAGAGGTCAGCAGGATCGATTTGATCGGTTGGACGGCCCGGCCGGCCAGGCGGATGGCAGAGATCAGGGCCATGCCGTTCAGGGTTTTGACCTCCTGGCTGGTGATCAGCAGATCGAAAGGTTCCGACAGCAGACGGGTCAGCGCCTGCAAGCCGTCATCGAGTTGCACGATCTGGATGGGCAGGCCGGTCAGGGCCTGTTGGCAAAGCTGGGCATTGGTTTTGGAAGTCTCGACCAGCATGGCCGTGAAGCGTTTGGCGAAGTGGCGCTCCCGCAGCTTGCGGATGCTGGCCTCGATTTCAGTGAAATCGGTTTGCTTGCGATGAATCCTGTCGCAGGCGAGTCTGAGCAGATCGATATAGCCCAGGCAGTTGTTGAGGAATTGCCGGTCTTGCTGTTTGTTGGCATTCAGGTAGTCCTCGAAGGCATGGCAGACGGCCGAGAGGATGGAGAAGCCGAAGCTGCCGGCTGTGCCCTTGAGGCTGTGCACGGTCCGGTAGAGGGCGTCGAAATCGACTTGATTGAAGCCGCCTTTCTCGAAGGCTAGCGTCAGATTTTCGATTTGGTCGATGCGCTCGTCGAGTTCGCCGAGGAAGTCGGCCTGCAACCTGGCAAGCAGGACCTCGATGGCGACGGGGTCGGCGGGAGAGGGACCAGCGGTCATGCGACTATTCTTCACCTATGCGGACTGACGGACCATTTTTGAGCCTCTCCCTTGGCTTTGCCAAAGCAAGAGGCGCAGGAGGAGTGCCTTATCATTGGTGGATGACGCCCCTCATTCGCTGTTCTAAGCCAAGGACCGCGGGGTGGTCGCAAGCGAGCAGTGTCTCGAACAGTGCCGTTAATATCGGCCGGCGATCGGGTTTCTTGATATCGACAGCCTGCTGGTGGACAGCAAGGCCATCGGGGTGATTTGCGGCCCGAGCCCGGAGGGCAGGGCCGCCAGCATGGCCAAGATGGGGAAAAGGTGGCGGAGCGGACGGGACTCGAACCCGCGACCCCCGGCGTGACAGGCCGGTATTCTAACCGACTGAACTACCGCTCCGCGCGTAACTTGCAAAGCAAAGGGGCTGTGTGGACAGCCCCTTGCGAGTGACTGGCGCGCCCGAAGAGATTCGAACTCCTGACCCCCTGGTTCGTAGCCAGGTACTCTATCCAGCTGAGCTACGGGCGCAAAAGAAGCCGCGAATTATATAGAAAATGGCCGGCTGTGCAAAGGGTATTTGCACGGCAACGGGTACTTCCCCGGTTCGGCAGCATTGTCTTCAGCCACGAGAAGTCGTGGCTGCGGATCATTTCAAGAGTTTACGAATGCTCTCGGCGATACGCTCAGGGTTGGCCGTATGTCGGAACAGAAGGCGCAATTTCCCTTTCGGGTCGATCAGGTAGATAGCAGCGGAGTGATCGATGGCATAACCCATGGCCGATCCCGGGAGATCCACACGGTAGTATTGCGCTCCGTATAAGTCCGCGACAGCCGCGATCTGTTCGGGGCTGCCGGTTACACCGACGACATCGCTGCCGAAATAGGACGTGTACTGCTCCAGACGCTGCACATTGTCCCGTTGCGGGTCTACGCTGATGAATATGCCTTTTACCCTCGACCGATCAGCCTCCGTCAGCAGTTTCAAGGTCTGGGAAAGGGTGACCAGGGACATCGGGCAGACATCAGGACAGTAGGTATATCCGAAAAAGAGCAGGACGACCTTGCCCCTGAAGTCTTGAAGCGAGACCGCGCCGGAAGCCGAATCCAGTGTGAAATCGCCCCCCGGAGGGAAGGGGGCCACGTAGATGAGGTCGGGGTCCTTGGGGGGGGTCTCCCCGGCGGCCGGGGTGTGGGCGGCGCAGTCGTCCACCTCGTGGCGGGCCTTGCTGCGCAGGCGGCGCACGAGCCAGAGGGCCAGGGCCAGGAGGGCCACGCCCGCGAACACGTACATC
>JACAEC010000035.1 GCA_013389055.1 Hydrogenophilaceae bacterium | reverse complement strand
TCCTCGGCCCGCAGGCCCTGGGCGGCGTGCTGCTCGGCACCATCGTCACCGGCATCTTCGTGGCCATCTCCATGACCACCGGCGGTGGCGCCTGGGACAACGCCAAGAAGTACATCGAGGAAGGCAACTACGGCGGTAAGGGTAGCGACACCCACAAGGCCGCGGTAACCGGCGACACCGTCGGCGATCCCTACAAGGACACCGCCGGCCCCGCCGTGAACCCCTTGATCAAGATCATCAACATCGTCGCCTTGCTGATCGTGCCGCTGCTGTAATTCGCGGTGCTAGAAAGGCAAACGGCCCGGAGCGATCCGGGCCGTTTTGTTTTGGCTGCGCTTTGGCCTAAGGGTTACTGCGCCCTGCAAAAATCAATCAATAGGTGATTCCTGCGAGTTGTATTGGGCGATTGGCTGAAATCAATAATTGCACCGGCAGGGCCACTCATTCTGCCCGGCGAGAGTCGGTAATCTGGATAGGACATGAGTTTCACCTTGCAGCCATTCGGTGCAATGTGTATCTCCTTCGGATCCACATACTCGTCCAGAATCTTTTGCATTTTTTCCCCTTGGCTAAGGTACAAGCCGGGTGTACGAATTGCTCCCGTCCAAAGCAAGCCTGCGCGGGTGGCGAAAACGCCTTGAGGCATTACTGTGCTGAGCAGGCCAGTGGGTTTTTTGATTTTCACTATCGAGCCATCGATTGGCGAAAAGGTGGTGACATTAACGGCATAACGCGCCTCATAGCTGCGCATGGCACCTGGGTTTTGCGGTCCAGAGGAGGATTCGGAGTAGGTAACCCCACCATTGAATACATATCGCCCCAAGAAAGGGGCCCAATAGTTGGGATTGATCTGCGTCCCGATCTCAAATTCATGGGAAAGATTCAGAGCGATTCTTTCGCCACTCGGTTTGTGCCAGAAACCACCTTGGCGTATATAGGCCTGCCAGCCAGGTACTGAGTCATTCATTTCCAGTGCAATGGAACCATGCCCAGGCCGCAACGGTTTTATGCTTCGCGCGTAGCCACCGTTGCCGACTCGCATCCTTAACTCATCCGGGCGAATGTTCTGGCAATTGAAATCGTCGACCAGATATTTGACCTGCTTGCCCTGGTCATCTGGATTGAACATGGGCACTTCAACTTCTCGCCCCGGTGGACCGCTGAAACGTTTGCGATTGGATTCCTCGATTTCGACGGTTTCATAGGTCAGCCTGTTGTCCCAATAACAAATCAAACGACCTGGCTTGTAATAGTAAACATCGCCCTTGTCCGTGTCCTTGATGGCGATGTGCGGGATGGGAATCCCTGTTGCTTTATCTTTTTCCCCGCCTGCCGAAATGAAGGCATAGCGGTTGTCCAGCCAGAACCAGAATGTTCCGCCGACGCGCGCTTCCAGTTGTTCCATTGGGTAGCGATCTTTCAGGGGAACCCGGGGATGTAACAGCTCGTCCAGAGGGATTGGAGATGGATTCCAGGCCAACCGTTCATCTGCCAGGCGTTCGGGGCGGTCAAGAATGCTCTCGGCGGTGACAGTTGAAGCCCTGCCTATCGGGGGCAATACAAGCAGCAAGACAAAGAGCGTAGCCGTGCTCCGGTCTATGGAAATAATCCGCCTATACGCTCTCAATGCGATCATGATTCGTCGGCAAAACTCTCCGGCTCCTCCTCGAAGAAGCCCACTCGCTGCCACGAGTTTTCGTTCAACTGCACTTCGTATTTGGCCCAGCGGGCGAACTCGTCCAGGGTGCAGACGCCGGTCTTGCGCCGGCAGGTGCCGGCCAGGCCCTTGAAGGAGACGGTTTCTTCGCCGCTTTCGTCGTCGAGGGAAAGCTCGATGACCTGACGCACGCCCCAGGTGCGGCCGTAGGCGCCGTTGCTGTAATGCTTGCCGGGCTGGATGGCGTCGGGGGCGATGGGCATGGCGAATTGAAAAATCCAAAAGCGGTGATTTTAACGGAATGTGGTGGCCAGGCTGGGTTTGACCTTGTTCGCTTCAGGGTTTGTTGTGCTGCGCGCGGTCATTGCGAGGAGGCCGTAGGCCGACGCGGCAATCCAGGGGTTTCTCGTAGGGCGGTATGGATTGCTTCGTCGCTTTCCTCCTGGCAATGACGGCTAGGCGGTCAGCCGCCGGTAGATGTCGGCCACCTTGATCGGCAGCAGGCGGACCTCGTCGAGGATGATGTAGCGGGCGGCGCCGTACATGTGCGGCAGGTATTCGCGCGCCTCTTTGTCGATGGAGATGCAGAAGGGGTGGATGCCGCTGCGCCGCGCTTCCACTAATGCCATGCGGGTGTCTTCGATGCCGTAGGGGCCGCGGTA
The DNA here is from genome assembly GCA_013389055.1 of Hydrogenophilaceae bacterium. Lineage (GTDB taxonomy): Bacteria > Pseudomonadota > Gammaproteobacteria > Burkholderiales > Thiobacillaceae > Sulfuritortus. The sequence goes on along the minus strand of JACAEC010000035.1, from coordinate 1,981 downwards.
GCCGTCGAAGTAGTCATCCGGCTTGCCGTCGGACAGGGTGATCAGCACGCGGGTTTTGGCCTGCACCTCGTTCAGCAGTTTCGACAGGTGGCGGATGGCGAAGCCCATGCGGGTGTAGTCCTGCGCCTCGATGCCGGCGATGCGCGCGCGCACCGCCTCCGAATAGGGTTCGTCGAAGGTCTTGATCCGGAACAGCTCGCAGCGCTTGCGGGTCTGGCCGGAGAAGCCGTAGATGGCATAGCGGTCGCCTAGGCGTTCGAGCGATTCGGCCAGCAGGATGAGGGCCTCGCGCTCGGCCTCGTTGATCCAGCCGCGGGTGCTGCCCGACATGTCGACCATGAAGGCCACGGCGATGTTGCGCTCGGCCCGGTGCATGTGCATGAACAGGCGGTCGCTCATCTCGCGGCCGTCGGCGGCGTCGGCGATGGCCTCGACCAGGGCGTCGAGGTCGACCTCGTCGCCGTGCACCTGGCGCTTGAGCAGACGGTCTTCGTCGCGCAGGGCCTCGAAGCTCTTGCGCAGGTTGCGCAGCAGGCCGGCGTATTTGTCCAGGGTGGCGCGATGGAAGTCGGGGTCGCCCGGCTTCACCTCCTTCTCGCGCATGACGCACCAGTTCTTGCGGTAGTGCTGGCGCCGGTAGTCCCACTCGGGATAGAACAGGGCGCCTTCCTCGTGATAGGTGCCCTGCCAGACGGCATCGGGGTCGGCGGCGCGATCGGCGAACAGGCTGGGGTCGTAGTCGCCGGGGCCGGCCGGCACCAAGTATTCGTCCGGAATCTCGCCCAGGTCGAGCTGGATGGAAGTGAGCAGTTCCTTCACCTGTTGCGGCGGCGCGATCGGGGCGCCGTCCAGGGTGAGCTCGAATTCGAGGGTGTCTTCGTCGTCTTTCTTTTGTGCCTCGAAGCGGGGCTTGCCTTCACCCCTAGCCCCTCCCTCGGGGGGGGAGGGGGGCTCGGCGTCTTCGGCCAGTTCGGCCAGCTTCACTCGCAGCAGCATCTTTTCCTTTTCCACCCGGGCGGCCATGCAGGCGGCTACGGCCTCGGGCCGCAGCTCGCCGCCGAAGCAGGAGCGGGGTGGCTCATCCAAGGCATAGGCCTGGGGCAGCAGGCGCAGGCTGTCGGCCAGGGTGGCACCAGGGGCAAGGAGGGGGGCGGTGAGGGCCTGCCATGGGTTGGATAGGGTCTCGCCCTGCTGGGCCTTGAGTTGCTGCATGACCCGGTAGAGGCCGGGCAGCTCGCGCCCGAGACAGGCCTCGATGCGCATGTTTTCCAGGGCTTGCAGGTGAGCCAGTGCTCGCTCGGGGTCGGCGAAGGCAGCGCAGGCTTGGGCGAGATCGGCGCGGAAGCTGCCGAAGCGGGTCTGGCCCCAGAGCAGGGCAACCGTGGCCTTGGCCAGGCGGAAGTTGTCTTCCTGCTGGGCCATCTGGGCGATGACCGCAGGCAGGAAGACGCGCTCGCTGTCGGTGTAGGCGGCATCACCCTGCTCCAGCTTGAGCCGGCGGCCGGACAGTCCGCGCAGGAAGTTGGCCAGCACCGGGGCGATGTCCTCGAACAGGACGCCGGCACTGTGCTCGTGGCGGATCTGCACGAAGTTGTGCACCTGCTGGACCACCTGCAGGGCCGGGCGCAGGCCTTCGCGGTCGTAGGTGTCGCAGGCGTGCACGGCCCAGGCCTCGATCAGCCGGCGGTCCATGTGAGTCAGCAGCTCGGGGGCGCGTAGGGCGAACTGGTGGGCGATGGTGAGATGGGTGCTGGCGATGCGCCGCACCCAGTCGAGGATGAAGCGCTGCGCCTCCTGCGGCAGCGGGGCCAGTTGCGCCGCCAGTTCGTCGGCCCGGATGAAGCTGAATTCGACGTCGAGGCTGACGTTGAGTTCGGCTTCGATCTCCGCGGCGCTCAGCGCGGCCTGGGCCATCTTAAGTAGGGTGCGTTGCACGCACCGCTTGGCATCTGGTTCGTGGCACGCACCCTAAGGCGCCCCC
>JACAEC010000101.1 GCA_013389055.1 Hydrogenophilaceae bacterium | reverse complement strand
CCCTCCCCCGCTAGCGGGGGAGGGGGATTCCTAGAGGTGGGGCAGGAAGACGATAAGGCCGACGACGGCGGCGCCGACGGCGGCGAGCAGCACGGCCGCGGCAGCGGCATCCTTGGCCAGGGCGATGAGCGGGTCGTGCTCGCGGTTGACCCGGTCGGCGAGAATTTCCAGCGCGGTGTTCATGGCCTCCAGGCTGAGGACCAGGGCGATAGCGATCAGCAGGGCGATCCATTCCCAGGCGGCCAGCTTGAGCCAAGCAGCCGCCAGAACGACAAGCGGAGCAGCAATCAGCAGATGGAAGCGGAAATTGCGCTGGCTGGCGATGAGGTGCAAGAGCCCGCGGTAGGCGAAGACGAAGCCGAGCAGGAAGCGGCGCATGTCAGTGGTCGGGGCCCAAGGTATGGGTCCAGTCTTGGCCCAGAATGGCGCCGATGTCCTTGCCCGGCAGCGGCCGGCCGATCAGGTAGCCCTGGACCACGCGACAACCCAGCTTGCGCAGGGCTTCCAATTGTTGGGGGTCCTCCACGCCCTCGACCACGGTATCCAGTCCCAGGCTTTCGCTCAGGCTGATGATGGCGCGGGTGATGGCGGCGTCGATGGGCTGGTTCTGGATGTCCTTGATGAAAAAGCGGTCGATCTTCAGGGTATCGACCGGGAAGTGCTTGAGGTGGGCCAGCGAGGAGTAGCCGGTGCCGAAGTCGTCGACCGCCACCCGCACCCCCATCTGCTTGAACTGCTGGATTTTCGCCACCGCCTGGTCGATGTCCTGCATCAGGATGGTCTCGGTCAATTCCAGGTGCAGGCCCTGCGCGGGCAGCTTGGTCTGCACCAGGGCCTGCTCGACGAATTCGACCAGGTCGGCCTGCCAGAACTCCTTACCCGACAGGTTGATGGCGACGGCCAGTTCGGTATGACCTTCGGCATGCCACTGGGCGCACTGGGTGCAGGCCTCCAGCAGCAGGCGGCGGCCCAGTTCGACGATGGTGCCGGTCTCTTCCAGCAGGTCGAGGTAACTGCCGGGCTCCATGGTGCCGCGGGTGGGGTGGTGCCAGCGCATCAGCGCCTCGACCACATGGATGCGTTGGGTTTCCAGGTTGATCTGCGGTTGATAGTAGGGCTGGAACTCGCCCCGGGCGATGCCCTGGCGCAAATCGGTCTCCAGGTGCAGACGCTGGGCGACCCGTGCGTTCATCTCGGCATCGAACATCTGGTAGCGGTTGCGGCCGCTTTCCTTGGCGTGATACATGGCGGTGTCGGCGTGTTGCAGCAGGTCATTCGCCGTGGTGCCGTCGTTGGGGCACAGGCTGATGCCGATGCTGCAGGTGACGAAAATCTCGCGGCCGGCGATCTGGTAGGTGCGGGTCACCGCTTCGGTGACCTTGTCGACGACATGGATGATCTGGCCGACCTTGTCGGCATCGGTGACGACCACGACGAATTCGTCACCGCCCAGGCGGGCGACGATGTCCTCGCTGCGCACGGTTCCGCTCAGGCGCTCGGCGACTTGCCGGATCAACTCATCGCCGGCGGCATGGCCCAGGGTGTCGTTGACCAGCTTGAAGCGGTCGAGATCGATGAACATGACCCCGACCAGGAACTTGTGGCGCAGGGCGCGGGCGACGGCCTGTTCCAGGCGGCCCATCAGCAGCAGGCGGTTGGGCAGTCCGGTCAGGGCATCGTGGGTGGCCATATGCTCGCGTTCGCGGCCGGCCCGATTGGTATAGGCGATGACGATGGCCGCGACCACGATGCCGATGAGCAGCGCGGCCCCGCACAGCGAATACATCCAGAAGCGGGCGGCGGCATACGCCTGTTCGGCGCTGGCGATGGCCTCCTGGGTCGAGCCACGGGCCGCCTCGTCCAGCCGCGACAGCACGTCGAGCACGGCGTTCTGGGCCGGGATGGCCTCGGCCATCAGCAGTTTCCGGGCGGCGGCCAATTTCTCGTCCCGCGCCAATTGCATGACCTCTTCCTGAATCGGCACGGCATGGCGGGTCAGTTCGCGTTGTTCGTCCAGCAGACGCCGCTCCTGCGGGGTCAGCGGCAGCGTGAGCAATTCGCTGCGCGCGGTGACGAAGCGGTTGGCCATCTGGGTAAATTCGAGGTAGAGAGCATCCCGCTCGAACATGTCTTCGGCATGCAGGGCCTTGAACAGGTTGAGGGTCCGCTCGCGGGCCAGGAACACCATCGCCTTGCTCAATTGCAGTTTGTGCAGGTGCTGCTGGGTGATCGTCATCAAGCGCTGTTCGCTGGTGTTCATGGCCGCGAGGCCGATGAAGGTCACGAACAGGATCAGCAGGAGTTGGGTGACGAAACCGGCGACCAGGCCCAGCTTCCAGGCTGGACTGAGCACGAAACGGCGGGTCGGTTCACCGGGTTCGCGCAAGGGGGCTCGCTGATGGGGTAACACGGTTTGGCTTCATGGCTCGGGGCGGGTCAACGGGGGTCTAGCGCATTGTATTCAATGGCTTAATCGATCAGGACAGTTTAATCGGATTGCCCTTGTCGGGGATGAGTGCTTTGTGCCATCCGGGCAACATGATCAAGGAACTCGAAATAGTTCATTTATCTCAGCCGAATCAAAGCGATATTCATGGTTGCAGATATCGTCGTGGATCACGATCTCGCCATGCTCCTTGAGGATGGCCTCGCATTCGGCTTGGCCCAGTGACCTCAGCATATCGCGCACCTTGTCGCGGTTTTCCGGGCAGTGGTAGGCCACCGGCCGGGGGTCGAATACCCGGATGTCTTCCTCAGGAAACAGGCGGGTCAGCAACTGCACCGAAGGCAGTCCCAGCAATTCTTCCGGTTTCAAGGTTTCCGCCAGAATCTGCACGCGGTTCCAGCCATCGCTGTCTTTCTGGTCGGCGCTGGGCAATTTTTGCAGGAACAGCCCGGCGACGCAGTCGCTTGATGCGGCCAGGAACAGCCGGGCCGGCAGTTGTTCCGAGCGGCTGAGGTAGTGCTCGAAGATGGCGGCAACGCGGTCGCCGTCGAGCGGCACGATGCTCTGGTAGGGTTGGCTCATGGCGGCGACATCGAGGGTGAGCGCCAGTTGGCCATGGCCGAGCAGGTCGGGCACAGCGGCGGCCGAGAGATCGGGCTCGGCAAGGGCCATGCCGCGCAGGCGCAATTGCTCGTCGCAGTCGAGCACCAGCAGCTTGACCGGCCCGGAGCCCTTGAGTTGGAAGGCCATCCGCCCGGCCTGCTTGAGGTTGGAGGCGATCAGCGCGGTCACCGCGGTCATCTCGCCCAGCAGTTGGCGGACCGGCTCGGCATAATCGCGGCGTTCCAGCATCTGCTGCCAGGCCTCGTGCAACTGGACGAAGGCCCCGCGGATATCCAGGGCCTCGAAGAGGAAAGGGCGGACCAGGTCGCGCGGGGGTTGGAAACGTTGGGGCAAGATTGGCTCCAGTGGAGGGATGACCTCAATGGCGACATTCTATCGGCTCAGCGGGGTGGGCGAATTCCCGGCTATGCTGAAAAAGCTGGAAGATTGGGGACACTATGCGATTGCTGACTTGGAATATCCAATGGGGCCGAGGCATGGACGGCCGGGTCGATCTCGACCGTATCGCCACGGTGGTTCGCAGCCATGGCGACTTCGATGTGATTTGCCTGCAGGAGGTGGCGGTGAATTTCGTCGAGCTGCCGGGCAGCCGGGGCGAGGACGAGGTGGCCGAACTGGGCCGGCTGTTCCCGGGCCATGCGCTGATCCATGCCGCGGCGACGGATCTGCCGGCAGCCGGCGGCGGCCGCCGCCTGTTCGGCAACGCCATCCTGTCGCGCCTGCCGGTCCTCCAGGTGTTCCGCCATCTCCTGCCCTGGCCGGCCGAGGCCGGCGTGCCCAGCATGCAACGGGTGTTGCTGGAGGCCGTAATCGAAAGCGATTGCGGCCTCTTGCGGGTACTGACCACGCATCTGGAGTATTACTCGGCGAACCAGCGGCTGGCCCAGGTCGAGGCGATGCGTGCCCTGCATCGAGCGGCTTGCGGCCATGCCCGCTTGGTCCGACCGAGCGAAGAAGGCGGCGGGCCGTTCGATGCCCTGCCGCGGCCCGCCGCGGCCATCCTCTGCGGCGACATGAACAGCGGCCCCGATGCGCCTGAGCGGGCCCGCTTGCTGGCTCCGTTCGAGGGCGGCGAACCGGCCTTTCGCGATGCCTGGCAAATTGCCCATCCGGGTCAGCCGCACCGGCCGACCGCTGGCATCCACCCGGTCGATTGGCTGGACACACCGACCTGCTACGATTTCGTCTATGTCACCGAGGACCTGGCCGGCCGCTTGGTTTCCTGCGAGGTGGACACCGAGACGGCGGCCTCCGACCACCAACCGGTGTGGATCGAACTGCGCTGAATCATCAGGCCGCGGGCAGGAGGTGCTCGACCAGCCGCACCCAATAGCTGGCGCCCAGGGTAAGGATGTCGTCGTTGAAGTCGTAATGCGGGTTGTGCAGCATGCAGCCGCCTTCGCCCAGGCCATTGCCGATCCAGACATAGCAGCCGGGCTTCGCCTTCAGCATGTAGGCGAAATCCTCCGCGCCCATGGAGGGCTTGAGGTCGGTGCGGGCATTCTGCTCGCCGACCAGTTGGCCGATCACCTTGCGGCAGATCTCGGCCTCGGCCGCGGTGTTCACCGTCGGCGGGTAGCCGCGCCGGTAATCGAGGCCGATCTGCACGCCGTGGGCGGCGCCGATGCCGGCGCAGATGCGTTCCATGGCGGCCTCGCCCTGGTCTTCCACCTCGGGCCGAAAGGCGCGCACGGTGCCGCCGAGGGTCACGACATCCGGGATGACGTTGTAGGCCTCGCCGGCCTGGAATCGGGTGGTGCTCAAGACCACGGCATCGAGCGGGTCGACCGTGCGCGAGGCGATGCTCTGCAAGGCCTGGACCAGGGCCGCCCCGGCCAGCACCGGGTCGCGGCCCTGGTGGGGCATGGCGGCATGCGCCCCATGGCCGCGGACGCTGATGTCGAACTGGTCGGCGCAGGCCATGACCGGGCCGGGGTGGATGGCGAACTGCCCGGCCGGCAGCCCCGGCCAGTTGTGCATGCCGAATACCTGTTCGACCGGAAAGCGCTCGAACAAACCCTCTTCGATCATCACCCGGGCGCCGCCCACGGTCTCTTCGGCCGGCTGGAAGATGAACACCACCGTGCCGTCGAACTGTCGGCTGGCAGCCAGATACACGGCCGCGGCCAGCAGCATTGCGGTGTGGCCGTCGTGGCCGCAGGCGTGCATCTTGCCTTCGTGTTTGGAACGATGGGGGAAATGGTTCTGTTCGTGGATGGGCAGGGCGTCCATGTCGGCGCGCAGGCCGATCATGCGGGGGCGCGAGCCGTTTCTGAGCACGCCGACCACGCCGGTGCCGGCGATGCCGCGGTGGACTTCGATGCCGGCCGCGCTCAGGGTCTTGGCGACCAGTTCGCTGGTGCGTTCTTCCTCGAAGCCCAGCTCGGGATGGGCATGCAGTTCATGGCGCAGCGCGATCAGGCGTTCGCGATGTTCATGGAGGCGGGTGATGGCGGACATGGGCGATGCGGCGATGCAAAAGCACACCTTACCACGAGAGCCGGGGGAAACTCACTCCCCCAACATGTTGCGGATCACCTGGTTGAACGGCGCGATCCACTCCGCGGCGAACTGCTGCTCGGAGGCGTTGATCTCGGCGGCCGCGCGCAGCATGGAGCGGCCCGGTCCCCGGTGACTCTGCTTGAGCATCACCGCCTCGAAGGCGTCGACGATGGCCATCAGTTTGGCGCCGGGGCAGATCTGGTCGGCCTTGAGGCCGGCCGGGTAGCCGCGGCCATCCGGTTTTTCGTGATGCTGGGCGATGATGCGCACGGCCTCCTGCCAGCCCGGCATGCGGGTGAGCAGGCCGGCGCTGTAATCGGTATGCCGTTGCAAGAGGGACTTTTCCGCAGGGCTCAGGCCGCCCGCTTTCAGCCAGACCGACTCGGGCAGGAACATCATGCCGACATCGTGCATGTAGACCGCCACCTCCAATTGCAGCGGGTCGATGGGCTTGTCGGCCGCTTCGTTGATCGAATGGGCCAGTTGCAGATTGCGTGAGGTGCGGCCGTAAAACAAGGGCGAACGCTGCTCGAGCTGCAGCGCGAGCGAGCGGAAAAACAGCAGATCGCCCGTGCGGTTGTCGGCGGCGGCCTCCATCGAGGCGATCGGGATGACGCCTTGTACTGCCGCCTGGGCCGAGGGGCGAAAACCGGCCACGCTTTCGATCAGGTCCTGGGCGACCATGTCGATGTCGCTGGCTTCGGCCTCGGCCAGGTCGGTCAGGCCCTGGATCAGTTGGTCGAGCTTGAGGTTGGCTGTCGGCTTGTTGTTCAGCAGCGACCCGACCGTCATCTCGAGCCGGTCATAGGCGAGCAGCAGGGTCTCGCCGAGCAGGTCGGTGATCCGTATTTCGCCCGCCCGCAACCGGCTCAGGATCGATTCGAGCTGATGGGCCAGATCGTCACCCAGCTTGAAGCGGCATAGCCGGGCATCGCCCTTGAGATTGTGGAACAGCCTGAACAGTTCGGCGACCGGTTTCGGGTCGCGCGGGCTCTGCCGCAGTTGAGCGATCTGCTGTTCGACGACATGGGCGTTTTCGCTGATGGTGTCGAAGTAGTCGTTCAAGACTTCTCTATCCACACCTTGCTCGGTGGCCCAGTCGTCAAGGATGCCCATGCTGTCCTCTCATTGCGTTATGGTTTGATGGCATTCGTCGCCAGGTCGTTGTATCACCGTTTGGCTGTCTTGGGTACCACGATGCGGATATAGCCCAAGGCCATGTAGTTGTTGATCTGTGCCGGCCCGGCCGGGGCAACGTCGATGTACTCGGGGAAGGCCTCGGGCGCGATACCTTTCCAGCCGGCATAGGTCTCGCAGACATGGACCGGGATGCCCTCCTGTTTGACCAGTTGTTGTGCCAATTGATGCGGCTGGAGGTTTTTCCCCTGGGCCGATTTCTGCAGGGCGAACATCTCCTGGCCATGGCTGACCACGGCCATCTCCAGTTTCGGGAAGCGCTGGCGCAGTTGGCGGGCGGCATCTACCACCCAGGGCAGGGCATGATTCAACGCCTGCGGGTCGCGGTCGACGATTTCGAAAACGATGCCGGCCGGAGCGGTGGCGCGGGCCAGCACGGCATCGAGCGCTGCGGTCTCTGCCAGCAGCGGGCCAGGTAGCCAGGTCAGGCAGAGTGCCAGGGCTGCCTGCATATTACGCATCGACAAACGGGGAAGGATGGCCATGGCGTCTGTTCGGTATGGATGGTGGTAAGGTTCGCAGCAGGGCGTCGAACAAGGCTCCTTGCGGTGTGTGGCGGTCGCAGCACACCACAGGCTATTCTAGTCACTTCTGCTCGAATGACACACCGATAATCCCATGAAAGCGAAACCATCGGCCATGCGCCGAAACTTGTGCCTGGCCTTGCCTGGGCTTTTGCTGGCGGCCTGCGCGCCGGTGCCGGTCGCGCCGGTCCGGCCCGAGCCCCGGCCGCTGCGGATCGGCCTGGCCCTGGGCGGCGGCGCCGCCCGTGGCTTCGCCCATATCGGCGCGATCAAGGTGCTGGAGGCCAACGGCATCACGCCGGACATGATCATCGGCACCAGCGCCGGCAGCGTGATCGGCGCCCTGTATGCCGCCGGCTTTTCCGGCTATCAGTTGCATGAGTTGGCGCTCAAGATGGATGAGAACGAGATCGCCGACTGGGCCATCCCCTTCCTCGGCCAATACGGCGGCGTGATCAAGGGCGAGGCCCTGCAGAACTACATCAACCGCATGGTGCGCAACCGGCCGATCGAACAGTTGGCCCGGCCCTTGGGCATCGTCGCCACCGAGTTGCAGACCGGCAAGGCCATCGTCTTCCGCCGCGGCAATACCGGCATGGCGGTGCGCGCCTCCTCGAGCGTGCCTGGGGTGTTCCAGCCGGTGCGCATCGGCGGCAAGGACTATGTCGACGGCGGGCTGGTGGCGCCGGTGCCGGTGCGGCTGGCCCGGGAGATGGGGGCGGATTTCGTGATCGCCGTCGATATCTCCAGCCGCCCGTCCGAGCAGCAGGTTTCCGGCACGGTCGGGGTCATCCTGCAGACCACGGCGATCATGGGCCAGGCGATCAAGCAGCAGGAATTGCAGGAGGCCGAGGCCTTGATCCAGCCGGTGATGCCGGAAGTGAAGTCGACCGACTTCACTGCCCGCCACGCGGCGATTCTGGCCGGCGAGAAGGCGGCCCTGGCGGCGTTGCCGGCGCTCAAGGCCCGGCTGACGCAGATGCGGGAGGCGGGGGTACCGCGCTAGGCTGGAGCCAACCCCGGGTTTCGGTGCGGGCAAATACGTGCAGCGTGGGGACGAAAAAAAACCGGGGCAGCTGCCCCGGTTTTCAAAAATCTAGGTCGGTTACGCGGCCTGGATGTTGGAGGCCTGCTTGCCCTTCGGACCCTGGACGATCTCGAAGGAGACACGCTGGCCATCCTTCAGGGTCTTGAAGCCGCTCATGTTGATAGCGGAGAAGTGGGCGAAGACGTCCTCACCGCCGCCATCGGGGGTGATGAAGCCGAAACCCTTGGTCTCGTTAAACCATTTCACGGTACCAGTCGTCATTGCAAAAATCCTCAATCAAAACGATAAAAAACCGGGTTGCCCCAGCGTCACAACATGTTCGAATCTCAAGGCGGCATCCGGCAATGACCATACTGCAAACAACTTGAAACCCAACACAGTTCGCCTTATACGCGGTTGGCAAAATACGGTCAACCGGAAATATTCGGATAGTCAGGTGGCGTTTGCGAACTGCCAATCGAAGCTGCCGCAGTCGTTGGCGAACAGCTTTTCGCCCGCCGCCGCCTCGCGCAGTTTGGCGCGAAACTGGTTGGCCGGCAGCTCGTCGAGCGCGGTTTCCTTCGCCCGTGGCGCGAAGGTGCGGACCAGGGTCTCGCCATCGACAGCGGCGAGTTTGCAGGCGACGCCGACCGTGAGGGATTCGTGCTGTTGCTGCAGTTGCTGGATTTGCCGATCCAGTTCTTCGAGGCGGCTGCGATTGGCCAGCATCTGCTGTCGGGCGATCTGGAGTTGCTGCAGGGGTATTGCCACCTTCGCCTGCAGGCGCTGCAAGTCGGCCTTCTGCTCGGCCGCCAGGGTGATCTCGCCGGCCTTCAGCTTTTGCTGGACACTCAGATAGGTCTTCAAGGCCGGCTGGTTGGCGAGTTCTTGTGCCTCTTGGCTCTTGTCCTTGATCAGGGTGATGGCTTCCGATTTGGCCTGGTTCAGCTCTGCCAGTTGCTGCTCGAATTCCGACGGGTTGGGTACCAGGATGTTGATCAGGTTCTCGATGTCTCGCTTGGCCCGGCTCATGTCGACCTGGACGTGGCGGCCGGCGATGGCACAACCTTCGGCGAGTTCGATATGGATGTCATCGGCATAGATGTCGCAACTCACGGCATGCTTGATCCGGACCTTTGCGCCGATGATGATCGAGCTGTCGACATAGTTCAGGTCGATCTCGCCGCCCTTCGCCTCGATCACCGCGCGCGAGGCGTTGCCCTCGATGGCGATGCTGCCGCCGGGACTTTTGGCCGAGCCGGTGGTCAGGTTGCTCTTGATGGCGATTCGGCCGCCGTCCGAGAGGATGTGGCCGAAGACGTTGTTCATGAAGGTCATGTGCTTGCCCTTGACCTCTCGGCCCTCCTGCACCTCGCCGTGCTCCTCGTACTCGTCGCACTTGAAGCTGACATCGCCGGTGGTGCGCAGGCTGACGCCCTCCTTGTTGATGATCTTTTCGGTCACCGAGAGTTGGCTGGTCTCGGTATCGAGGTTGAGGAAGCCGTCGATGGCGGCGACGATATATTCGCCTTCGCTACTGCTGTCGATGCGGGTGCCGGGGCCGGCGAGCGAGGTGATGTCGAAATCCTCGGGCAAGTCCGGTTCGATGGTCTGGCCGGCCACGTCGCGGCCGGCCTTGCCCAAATACCCGTCGGACTTTCATCATCAGCGGGGTGCCGGCCTTCACCTGCGGGAAGCGGTTGCTGAAGTGGCGCAGGTCGATGCGGCCGTTGGGCAGGATCTTCGGCGAGTCGTTGCGGTACAGCGCGTCGGTCTTTTCGACGACGCTGGCATCGGAGCCGGGGCTGGGTGCCAGCATCCTGGCGATGGTCACCCGCTCCGGCTTGGTCTTCTGGATGCCGGCGCGGATGGCGGCGGCATCGAGGCCAAAACGCAGCCCTTTTTCCCAGGCCGCGGCGACGAATTCGTCGAAGTTCAGTTGGGTCGCCTGGGCAAGCTCGCGCTGCCGGGTTCCGGTGACAGCCCGATTGCCGTCGGCGTCGGCCGCGCCGTGGATCGGCTCGTCGACGACGACATCGATGATCAGCGGCTCGAAGAAATATTCGGCAACCTTACCCGCATCGTCGATTTTGAAGCCGCGATAGAGGGGACGGCGGTTTTCCGGGAAGCGCTCGATGTCCTTAGCCAGGTGGAGTTCCGCCCGCTTGCCCGCTTGCTCGAGTTGGCGTCGGGTCTGGTCGATCGCTTCGGCCTCGTCGGCATAGAGCAGCTTGTGGAAAGTGGCGTAATCGAGGTCGCGGAACAGCATGCCTGAGGAAAACACCCGTTCCACCCATTTGCGGAAGCTGTCATCCGCGCCCAGAGCGGCCAGGTCGACATACATGGCTTCGTCGCGACGGCAGACGAACCCCGGCAACATGAGCTCATCTTCCGCAGCGGCGGCAAGCTCGGCGTTGTCTTGGGGCACATCGGTCATGGACTGGCGATCTCCTTGCGGCAGGCACCCTGCGGGGAAAGCCGCGGTAATAAATCGTTCACGAACAGAAACTTAACAGAATTCAGGCGGATTGCCCGGTTAAACCCGAAAACCCGGGGTTGCCAGCTAGCGGCCTGTCGCAATCGCGCCGCGGAGGGTGAAAAGGCCGGGCTTAGGGCGTGGCCGAGATCTCGCCATCGAGGTAATGCCAGTGACCCGCTACCCGCTCGAAACGGCTGCGCTCATGCAGGCGGTGACCGCGGCCGCCGACCTTGTAGCGGGCGACGAATTCGACCGTGGCGTGGTCGGCATCGACTTGGCTGTGTTGCCGGACCTCGAGGCCGAGCCATTTCGGCATCGGCGGCTCGCCCAAGTCGAGGCTGGCCGGTCGCGTGGCAGGATGCCAGGTGGCCAGAAGGTAGGCGGCGTTGTGCAAGGTGTAGGCCGAGTAGCGCGAACGCATCAGGGTCTCGGCATCGGGTGGCAGGGCGGCGCCGCTCAGGTAGGGGCCGCAGCAGGCATCCAGGGTCCGGCCTGAACCACAGGGGCACAGCACGGCTGGGGCGTGCGCGCGCTTCATCGCTGGCCCCGGCCTGTGCTTGGGCTCAAGGCTTCTTGCCCGTCGGCTCGTCGGCCAGGCGCCAGATGTCGACGTCCTGGCCGGTTTCCCGAATGGCCTCGGCCCGGCCCTCCAGATAGCGTTGCAGGCTGGGTTCCTTCTTGTAGGCGCCGCTGTCGACGTAGGCGAAGATGCCTTGGATGTGGAAGACCTTGAAGAAGGCCTCGGAGCGGATGATCTCCTTGCCGGCGGCGTCGAACAGCACCAGGGTTGGGGCGTATTTCACATCCAGCGACTTGGCCCATTCCCGCGCCGTGGTCTGCCGGCCGTCGGGCAGGGTCACCGGGTCCTTGCCCCACATATTGAGCTGGATGTTATGGAAACGGCCGATCACCTGCCGGGTGGCCGGGTCCGGCAGCACCTTGGTGTGCAGCTCGTCGCAGGCCGGGCAATCCTTCTGCTCGAAGAACACGGCGATCGGCCGGCCCTTGGTCGCCTTGCGGCTGAGGTCATACGGCGCGGCGCGGAAGAAGTCCTGCTTGTGCATCTCGCCCGAGGCCGCAGCCGGCTCATGGGCGGCGGCATAGTCGCGGAAGCTCATGGCCTTTTCCTGGCGCTGGCCGACGTAGTCGATGGCGGTCTTGAACCGGGCCGGCGGCAGGTAGCCGTTCAGGCGCAGGATCATCTGGCCGGCCTCGTCGAAGAACAGGATGGTCGGCGTGAACTGCACCTTGTTCGCCGCGGCAAAGATCTTCTCGGTGTAGTGCTTGCCATCCAGCCCGGTGACTTCGCGGTCGCCCCACATATTGAGGGTGACGACATCGAACTGCCGGCGCACGGCCGCCTCGATCTCCTGCTGGCTCAGGTTGCGCTCGACCAGGGCGTTGCAATAGGGACAGTTGTTCTGGTGGAAGATCAGCATCAGCCGCTTGCCGGCGGCCCGGGCCTCGGCGACATCTTCACTCAGATTCAAAAAACCTTCCTTGAACCAGGCCGGGTATTCCGTGGGCATGCCGCCGTAGAACTGGCCGCGGCTCGGCGCAGGTTCTGCGGCCAGGGCGGGAAGGCTCAGAAACAGGCCGAACAGGGCCGGCCAAATCCGGGCTGCAATGCTGCGCTCAAAACGCATGATCGGTCTCCATCCATTTGTTTTGCGCTACATATTAGTCCAACTGCAGCCCCCCGAGTTCTGGGCTATCTTGGATAAAAAGACGAAGAGGATGTCATGTCCACAGTTGCCCAGTTTCTCCAGGCGATGGTCCAGAAGCAGGCCTCGGACCTGTTTTTCACGGCCGGGGCGCCGGTCGGCATCAAGGTCGCCGGCATCGTCCACCCCATCGCCATGCCCGATCTCACCGCCGAGGGCGTCAAGCAACTGGCCTACGAACTCATGGATGCCGATCGGATCCGGCAGTTCGAGGCGCGCAACGAGCTGAATTTCGGCTACAGCCAGGACAGCGGCGGCCGCTTCCGGGTCAATCTCTATCGCCAGCGCGGCAGCGTCGCCATGGTCATCCGCCGATTGTCCGCCACTGTGCCCGATCTGGCCGAGCTCGGCCTGCCGCCCATCCTGGGCCGGCTGGCGCTGGAGAAGCACGGCCTGCTTCTGGTCGTGGGTGCCACCGGCTCCGGCAAGTCGACCACCATGGCCGCCATGGTCGAGCACCGCAATGCCAACCTGCCCGGCCACATCCTCACCGTGGAGGACCCGATCGAAATCGTCTTTCAACGCAAACAGTCGGTGATCAGCCAGCGCGAGATCGGGACCGACACCGAGTCCTACGACAGCGCCCTGAGCAACGCCCTGCGCGAGGCGCCGGACATGATCATGATCGGCGAGACCCGCGACCGCGAGACCATGCGCCACGTCATCAACTACGCCAACACCGGCCAGCTCTGCCTGTCCTCGCTGCACGCCATCAACAGCCACCAGGCGCTCACTCGCATCGTCAACTTCTTCCCGCTGGAGCAGCGCAACACCATCCTGTTCGACCTGGCGGCCTGTCTGGTCGCCATCGTCGCCCAGCGCCTGGTGCGCACCGTCGACGGCCAGCGGGTGGCGGCGCTGGAAATCTTCGTCGCCGACCCGGGCATGAAGCAGCTCATCCGCGAGGGCCGGCTGGACGAGATCAAGCAGCGCATGGAAGAACACCTGATGGGCGAGGCGCAGACCTTCGATCAGGCCCTGGCCCAACTCTATCGCGAGGGCAAGATCAGCTACGACGTGGCCGAGGAGAACGCCGATTCGCCGCGTCAGTTCCACCTGCTCATCCACGGCGAGCAGCAGGCCGCTGCAGAGCCCAGCGTGCTGCCGCCGCTACCGGGCGATTTGCCTGGCGCTAATTGAACCTGCCAGCGCTCGATATCTAATTAGCGACGGTCAGCCAGGGCGGGCAGCCAGCGCTCGCCCCACTGGTGCAGGCTCAAACCCAACAGGATGCCGGCCGTGCCCAGCCAGATATTGGCGGTCACGGTTTCGCCGTCGAGGCCGTGGCCGAGCAGCAGGGCCAGCACCGGCGTGACCAGGGTGATCAGGGCGACCCGGCCGGTCTCCATATGGCGGATCATGTAGTAGTAGAGGACGAAGCCGGCCACCGAGCCGAAGGCCGCCAGGTAGAGGATGGCGGCGCCGGCCCGCTCGGGCATCGCCGTCGGCCATTGGCCGTCGCTCCACCACCAGACCGCGAAGAAGCCGGGCAGCGCCACCAGCAGCGAGCCCAGGTTGATGGCGACCGGTGAGCTGTCGTCGCCGATGCGCTTGATCCAGACCAGGCCGAGCGACTGGATCAGCACCGCGCCGAGCAGGGCGCTGACACCGGCCAGGGCGTGGGTGCCCAGGGTCAGGCCTTCATGAAACACCAGGGCGAGGCCGGCGCTGCCCAGCAGCATGCCGATCACCTTGGCCGGGGTCAGGGCTTTTTCCTCCAGCCAGTAGGCGGCGGCGATGCCGGTGACCAGCGGCGACAGGCCGAACAGCACCGAGATCAGGCCCGAACTGACATACTGCGCGGCCCAGTAGGTGAGGCTCATCGACCCGAATACGCTCAGCCCGCCGGCGAGGTAAGTCTGCACCGCCGTGCGATGGCGCGGCAGGCCGATGCGCAGCACCGCAGCCAGGCCGATGCTCAGCAGCACCCCGAGCGCCATGCGCGAGAACACCGCGAAGCTGGGCCCGGCGCCCACTGCGCTCCACTTGATGGCCAACGGCGTGGTCGACCAGATCGCGATCACCGACAGGAAGGCAGTCGGCAGTGACATCGAATTCTCCCGATTGAACAGCAAAAAATGAAAAAGGCCACAGCGGGTGCCTGTGGCCTTTTCGGTAATGGTACGGCCTCAGTCCTCCGGCGTCACCACTTGGATATGGTCGCGGCTGACATTGATGAAGGGGGCGTTGAATACCTTGCGACCGCCCACCACATCCCAGACTTCGGCCTCGGTGACGGCGATGAAGTCGCGCGCCTATTGCAGGTAGTCGGTCACCCGGGAACCTGGAATCAAATCGATTTGGCCGGTGATGCGGTAGGTCTCGGTGAGAATGATCACCCGGGTCTTGTTGTCGTCCGTTGCCATCTTTGCCCTCCTCAGGAAACCTCTCCATTGCCGGTACCGCCACTATAGCCGCTTGGCCGGGCCGCTGTCGCTCGGTGACCGGCGTCGGCCGATCTAAGAGCATGTTTCCTACTGAAATAGGCTCTAATGGCTGTGCACCCGGCGCTTTTCCATCATCTCCCACAGGATCGGCGAGCAGCATGCCTCCAGGGCGTGCCTGAGCTTGCCACCCGGCGCCAGCAGGGTGGAGGCCCGGGTCATGCGGGCACCGGGTATGCGCCGCAGCAGTTCGGGAAAGTCGTGGCGCTTGCGGTCGCGGAAGTGGATCACCAGCACCGACTCGTCCGGCGAGGGCACCTCGCGGGCGATGAAGGGATTGGAGGTATCGACCAGCGGCATGCGCTGGATGTTGATGTCGGTCAGGCCGAACTGGGGCACGATGAAATGGAGGTAATCGTCCAAGCGGCGCAGGACGGTCTCCACGGCCTCGGCTTCGGTGCAGTGCTGCCTGTCGCAATCGCGATGGATCTTCTGGATCCACTCCAGGTTGATGGCCGGCACTACGCCGATCAGCAAGTCGACATGGCGGGCGACGTCGATGCCATTGCGGCCGACGCGGCGATCGATCTCGGGCGGAAAGTGACGCGAATCGACCTTGCGCCGGGTCCAGGTATTGGCGACCACGCCGCCGTGCTGGCCTTCATAGAGCAGCAGGTCGCTGCCGGTGGGCAAGGGCTGCCAAGGGGTGAACTCGCCGACCTGCACGCCCAGCTTGCGGGCGCGCACGGCATTGTGGGCATATTCGCGCAGGACGCCGCTGCCGGTTGCGCCATAGGTCTTGAAGAAGGCCTCCAGCTCCTGGAAATGGTTGCACTCGGGGCCGAACCAGGAGAGGTGGCGGCCGCTGCTACGCGCCTCGTTCAGCAGGGCCGTGAACTCGCGCTCGGTAAAGCGGCGGAAGCCATCGCCGTGGACGATGGCCGGTTTGATGTCGAGACGGCGGAAGATGTCCTTGAAGGCGTGCCGCACGGTCGAAAGGCCGGCGCCGGTGGAGCCGGTCACGGCGACGATGGGATGCTTCACGGACATCGCTAATCGATTCCTCTCTCTATGTGGTAGCTGGCGAGTGATCCCGCAGTCCGCTCATTTTAGGCCGACTCGACGAATTTGAGCGAGGCCGAATTCAGGCAATAGCGCAGGCCGGTGGGGGCGGGGCCATCGTCGAAGACGTGACCCAGGTGGCCATCGCAGCGGGCGCAGCGGATCTCGGTGCGGATCATGCCGTGGCTCAGGTCGCGGATATGGCGGATGTGGTCCGGGTCGAACGGCGCATAAAAGCTGGGCCAGCCGGTGCCCGATTCGAACTTGGCCGCGGACTTGAACAAGGGCAGGCCGCACAGGCGGCAGGCAAAGACACCGGCGCGCTTTTCGGCCAGCAGGCCGCCGCAGAAGGGGCGCTCGGTGCCCTGGTGCAGGATCACTCGCCGTTCCTCCTCGCTCAGGTCGGCGGCCAGGCGGGTCTTTTCCGCCTCGGAGAGCGGGGTGAGGTCGTGGCCCGAGGCGGATCTGCGCGGGGTGTTCGCTTCGTCGGTCATTGTCTTGCGGCCTCGCTCAGTCGGACATCGGCGGTTCGCCGCCCTTGTCGGTCATCAGGAAATACATCCCCACGCCGGCCAAGGCCATCCACAGGAGCAGTGCCCACTGGCCCAGATGCGCCCACAGCGTGCCCATGAAGAAGATGGCGGCCATGGCCAGGGCGAGGATGCCGTTACCCAGCCAGAAGCGGGGGCTGTACTTGGGTGCTTGCATGAAAGACTCCTATTTTTGGTTGCAGCGGGTGCGGCTTATGCGCCCCGGAAAATGAAATACACCGCGCCGATGAGGCACAGCCCCGCCCACAGGTAGTTCCAGTTCATGGGCTCGCGCATGTAGAACACGGCGAAGGGCACGAACACCGCCAGGGTGATCACCTCCTGCATGATCTTGAGCTGGGGCAGCGAGAGCTGCGTGTAGCCGATGCGGTTGGCCGGCACCTGCAGCAGGTATTCGAACAGCGCGACGCCCCAACTGGCCAGGGCGGCAATCCACCAAGGCTTGTCGTTCAGGTGCTTCAAGTGGGCATACCAGGCCACGGTCATGAACAGGTTGGACAGCGCGAGCAGAACCGCGGTCTGCAGAACGGTCGAGCTGAAGGGCGGCAGGCTGATCATGATGCGGAATGATAGCTCAGTCCGGCCCCTGGCCTGCTGCACTCGAACTGTTCCTTGCATGTCGGCGAGATTGATGTATTGGTAAATGATGTGCATGTCGCGGGCAGAGACATGGTTGGCTCGATTGTCGCCTTATCCGGATTCCGCCGCATCGGGGTGCTGGGCTTCTGGCTGACCGTGCTGGTGGGCCATGCCGGTCACGCCGGCCAGCCGGCCCGGGCGGCATGGTTTCCAGACCAGCCGGCGACGCCGCATTACGCCTGGACCTACGAACCCTGCGAGGATTGCGTGCGTCTGAGCGCGCAGCCCGGCTGGCAACTCATGGCCGCCCTGGCGGGCGTGGGCGAGGTGCGCTTTCTCTACGCCGCCGGCGAGGCCGAGGCCCATGCCTATTCCTATGCGCCCGATGTCGTCGTGCTCACGCCCGCGATCCTGCAGCTCGACCGCTGCCAGCTCGCCTTCGTGGTCGGTCACGAACTGGTGCACATCGCCCTGCGCCACTTCGACGAAGATGCGCTCTTGATGTCGCTGATGTCAGGCAAGGCGGCCGACTGGACCCGCAAGGGCAAGGTCGCGATCGACCTGCTCACCGACAATATCGCCCTGGCCTTGCGCATCTCCCCGCATTGGCAGCTGCAGGAGCGCGAAGCCGATTGGCTGGGGGCGCTGCTGGCTGCCGAGGCCTACGGCTGCACGCTGGAGGAGGGCGCCTTGCCCTATCTGGCGGCGGCCGAGGGCGATGGCGGCGGGCTGGCCGCCGCGCACGAAGCCAGTTTCGGCCGTGCGGGCTTTCTCATGGCCTTCGCCGAATCGGCCAGACGGCTGGCCTTTAAGGGCTACTACCTACCGCGCTAGATCTGCCGTTCAGCTCAGGCCGGCCAGGCCCATTTGTCCTACCTTGCGCCCTGCCAGTGCGGTGGCCGCACTCAAGGCCGCAGGCAGATCGGCACCGCCGGCCAGGGCGGCGATCATGCCGGCATTGAACACGTCGCCGGCACCCACGGTGTCCACCACCTTGTCCGGCACGAAGGCCGGGCAATGGTGCAGCGCGCCGTCGCGGCCCAGGGCCCAGGCCCCGGCCGCGCCCCAGGTGCAGCTCAGGTCGGCATGGGGCGCCAAGCCCTGCATGGCCCTGAGCAGCGATGCAGCATCCGAAAAGCCGCGGGCATCGGCCAGGGCACGGGAACACAGCACCAGGACGGCCTGCGTCAGCAGAGCATCGATGCCGGGCCGGTCCTTCTCGAGCTCGACCGAGATGCCACCGGCGAAGCGGCTGTCGCGCAAATGGCCGATCATGCGTGCCACCGTCGCCACGTTGCGGCCCTCGAAATGGATCCAGCCATAGTCGTGCAGCGACAGTGCGGTGAAATCCTCGAACGCCAGCTCGCCCAGCTCGCGGTGGTGGACGATGGTGCGCGAGCCGTTGGCCGCATGGAGCAGGATGTAGGACACCGGGGTGTGGCCGTCAGTTGCGGTGATCAGGTGACGGGTGTCGACACCGGCTTCGCTTAGCAGGCGGCGCAGTTCGGCGGCGTCGCTATCCGGCGCCAGCGCGGCGAGCAGGCTGACCGGGTGGCCCAGCCCGGCCAGCACCCGTGCCGTGTTGGCGGCATTGCCGCCCAGGCCGGTGCGGCGCGAGACCGCGCGCATCTCCTCGTCTTCCTGCGGGTGGTGGTCGACGCCGAGGATGATGTCGAGGACGGCATTGCCGACGATAAGAATAGGCTGCATGGCGCAATGATAAATAATGGCAGCGTAATTTGCCTGCCGGCCATGCCGTGCTAAGGTGGCAGGGCACAAAACCATACAAATAAGAGCTCTACTGAAATAGGCTCTAAATGCGGGAGATGCACATGCAGACCGACAAATCAGGACGGCCGCGCTTCGATTTGGCCTTGACCATGGCCGGCGCGATTTCGGCCGGCGCCTACACTGCCGGGGTGATCGATTTTCTGATCCAGGCCCTGGATGCCTGGGAGGCCGGGAAAAAATCCCAGGACCCGATGGCGCCGCAACATGCGGTGAGCCTGCGCGCCATCAGCGGCGCCTCGGCCGGCGCCATCACCGGCGCCATGCTCGGGGCCTGCCTCAAATACGATTTCCCCCACCGCCGGCTCGGCGATCCGGGCGACGGCAGCGACAACCCGCTCTACGACAGTTGGGTCAATATGATCGACATCAGCCATCTGCTGCAAACGCGCGACTTGGCGAACGACGCCCCGCCGGCTTCGGCGCTGGATTCCACCCGGCTGCTGGAGATCGCGCGCAAGGCCATCGACTATGGCGAGGGCGTCAACCTGCAGCCACGCCCCTATCTCGCCGACCCCTTGCGCTTCATCTTCACCGTCACCAATTTGCGCGGCATTCCCTTCGAGTTGGACTTGGGCGGCAGCGGCTATCGGCATGCCATGATGATGCACGGCGACACCATGCGCTTCGCCCTGCTCGGCCTGGGCGAGACCGGTGCGCCGAACTTCCGGCACAACGAATACCCGCTCAGCTATCCGGACGAGGCGGCGAAATGGGGTGGCCTCTGGGAGAAGTTCGCCATGGCTTCGCTCGCTTCCGGCGCCTTCCCGGTGGGGCTGTCGCCGCGCGAACTGGTCCGACGCACCTCGGATTACGGCAAGATGCCCATCGTCGTGCCCGGCGGGCCGGGCGAGGCGGCCCGGGTGGTCGAGATTCGGCCGGTCTGGTCGAGCGCCAACCCCGACCCCGGTTCGGAATACCGTTTCGTCAACGTCGACGGCGGCACCATCGACAACGAGCCGCTGGAGCGCGCCCGCATCGAGCTGGCCGGCGGCGACCCGCTCGCCCGCAACGAACGCGACGGCCTCAAGGCCGATCGCGCCATCGTCATGGTCGATCCCTTCGTCGGCCCGGAAAAGGCGGGGCCGAGCAGCATGGCCGAGACCGGCCTGATCGGCAGCCTGCTCGCCACCTTCACCGCGCTCAAGAACCAGGCGCGCTTCCGGCCGCAGGACATCGCCCTGGCCATGGAGGACACCATCTACAGCCGCTACCTCATCGCCCCGGTGCGCCAGGACAAGGCGAACAGCGACTCCGGCAGCTCGATCGCCTGCGGCAGCCTGGGCGGCTTCGGCGGCTTCATGCACAGCCAATACCGCCAGCACGACTTCTATCTCGGCCGGCGCAATTGCCAGCGCTTCCTCTCCCAATACCTCAGCCTGCCGGTGGACAACCCGCTGTTCGCCAAGTGGACGGCGGAGCAGAAACAGCAATACGGCGTATCCGTGAAACGGCCGGACGGTTCGACTGTCACCGAACTGCCCATCATCCCGCTGATGCCGGCGCTCAATCCCAAGTTCCAGCCGGCGGCCGAGGAGAAGGAGCCCGCCTGGCCCAAAGGCGTGTTCGATCCGGCCAGCCTGGAAAAGCCGATCAAGAAGCGGCTCGACGGCCTGTTCGACGCCATGGCGCACGAAACCAAGTGGGATCAGAAACTGCTCGGCCTGCCATTCCTGCTGGGCTGGCACATCTATGCCAAACCCAAGATCGCCAAGACGGCAATCGAGGCCATCACCAAGCAGCTCGAACAGCACGGGCTGATCTAGCGAAGGCGCTCAGGGCGCAGTCAGCGCCCGCAGGAAATCCAGATAGGGTTTCGAGGTCCAGTCGCGGCCGCCCAGCACCAGATAGCGCAGCCGGCCTTCGGGGTCGACGATGAAGGTGGAGGGCAGGCCGCGCGGTTGCCAATGCTTGGTGGCCAGGCCGTCGCGGTCCATCAGCGGCGTCAGCTCCATGTTCACCGAGGCGAGGAAGGCGAACACCTCGTCGTCGGTTTCCGCCGTGTTCACCAAGAGCAAGTTCAGGCGATCGGGCGGCAGCGCCCGCTGCATAGCGGCCAGGGTCGGCATCTCGCGCCGGCAGGGGCCGCACCAACTCGCCCAGAAATGCACCAGCACCCAGCGGCCTTTGAGTTGGGCGAGATCGACGGCCTTGCCGTCCATGTCGGTGAGCCGCAATGCCGGCGCCGGGCGGCCGTCGAGCTTGAGCAGGCCGGCCGGCGGCAGAAGTTCGGCGGCCAGGGCCGCATTGGCCAGCAGCAGGCTAAGTGCGAACAGCCATCCCCGCAGCGCAACACTCATGGCTTGGCCTCTTGGCAACGCAGGCCCGGCACTGTCACTTCGATCACTTCGCCGTTGCCAGCGCGGAAGCGGGCGGCCAGGCTGAATTCGCCGGCCGGCGCCACCACCGCCACGTTGCCGCCGACCGGCTCGCCCGGCTGCAGGTCGCGGCTTTCCGGCAGTTGGGTCCAGTCGAAGGCGGCGCGTGCGGCGAAGGGCGCGTTCATCTTGTCCCAGCGGGCATCCCATTCCGGCCGGGTGATGCGCTTCACTTCGCGGCCGGCAGCATCGGTGAAGCGCCAGTTGGCCAATTCCAGCCAGAGCGTGTCGCGGCGTTCGTTGTAGATGCCGACGCCGACGAAACAGCTTTGGCCGATGACCTCCAGCATCTCCTTGGAAAAGCCGCGCGCCGCATAAAACGCCGTGACGCCCTCCGAGTTGCGCATGCCGATGCTCATCACCATGCCGTCACGGGCGATGCGGGCATCCGCCGCCTGGCTGGCCAGCGGCAGGAACATGAACAGGCAGAGGAGCAGGCGCATGGGGCGATGCTTGAGGCAATCGGCCAGTGCCGCAACGCCGAGGCAGGCGGCATGCAGATTGCCGTTCCGGCGAAAGCCGGAATGACCTGCTCAATCCCCAATCACTACAAACGCGGCCTCGGCCGTGGCCTTGGCGATGCGCGCCTGCATCTCGCAATAGGCGTTCTGTTCCATCGGCTCGCCGCCGCAACCGCAGGAGGCGACGATCTCGGTGAAGAAGACGCCGAGCCTGGCCTCGATGGCATCGCCGGCGTCGGCGCTCTGCAACACGGTCACCGTGAGCGGGGCATCGCCGACATAGCTGCCCTGGTTGATGGCGCGCTCCAGGGGCAGCAGCGCTGCGCCGAGATGCTCGATTTCCGCTTTCAGTGCCCGGGCGAAGTCGGCGGTCTGCCAAGCGTGCAGGGCGTTGGGGAGATGGGCCATGGCTGGTCTGAAATCCGCAGGGTGGGTTGGCGCGGCCTAAGGTAACGCCGGCGCGAGTCGTGCGCAACGTCGCAAATGTGTAATATGCCCGATGCGATCGGGATCATTACGGGGATTTGAGCGTGGGCGAATCACAAGCGGTAACGGAAGACAGTTTGCGACTGGCCCTGAGCGAGGACGGCCGCAAGCTGATGGCTAGCTGCATCCCCGCCAAGGACGGCACCCGAATCGACAAGACGGCAATCGAAGACGCGGTTACGGTGCAAGGCTTCGGCCGCCTGTTCCTGTTCGATGCGGCCGTGCAGAAACTGGTCAGTCAGTCGGCCACGGCCACGGAGCCGTTCACGCTGGAAATCGGCGAGGTCAGGGATGCCGAGACCAAGATCGAACTCGCCCCGGACAGGATGGCGGCCTACCTCAGCATCACGCCGGCATTCGGCGGCCAGGCGGCAAACCGGGATCGGGTCATGCAGGCCTTGGCCGAAAAGCGGATCACGCAGGGCATCCTGCACGAAGAGATCGGCCGGGCCATCAGCGCCGGCGAGGTGCAAAAGCTGTTGATCGCCCAGGGGCGGAAGGCGGTGAACGGCGAGGACGGGCGGCTGCAGTCGCTGGTCGACATGCGCAAGGAGCGCCGGCCCCATTTCGATAGGCACGACGTGGCCGATTATCGCGACCTCGGCGGCATCGCCAATGTGCGCGAGGGCGAACGGATCATGCAAAGGATCGCGCCCACCGCGGGCGAGCCCGGCGTCGATGTGCTGGGCCAGAGCTTGCCCGCCAAGCCCGGCAAGGACTGCCAGTTCGCCGCGCAGCTGAGCGGCGTCCAGATCGACCCCGAAGACCCCAATTTCCTGGTCGCGGCCATTTCCGGCCAGCCGGTGCTGGTCGCCAACGGCATGATCGTCGAGCCGACGCTGGCGCTGAAAACTGTGGACCTGGCCACGGGCAACATCAATTTCGAGGGCAGCATCAGCATCAGCGGCGATGTCCAACCCGGCATGAGCGTCTACGCCAGCGGCGACATCCATGTCGGCGGCACGGTCGAAGCCGCCAGCCTTGAGGCCGGCGGCGATGTGGTCGTCAAGGGCGGCATCATCGGGCACGGCGAAGCGCACGAACACGCGAAAGATGAGCACAAGGTCGCCGCCCTGGTCCGTTGCGGCGGCTCCTGCTCGGCCTTGTTCGTGGAAAACGTCAAGGTCGAGGCGGGCGACAGCATCCTGCTCGGCAAGCTGGCCAGGCAAAGCGAGCTGGCGGCATCCAACCAGATCGTCGTCGGCCAACCGGGCAGCGGCCACGGCAGCATCATCGGCGGCTTCACCCGCGCCACCGTCCTGGTCCAGGCCGGGGTCATCGGCTCGCCGGCAGGGGTCAAGACCCGGGTGGCGGTCGGCACCAACCCCTATCTCAATGAAAAGCTGAACGGCCTGAACAAGGAGATCGCGCAGAAGGCGAAGGAGCTCGAAGACGTCAACAAGATCCTGACCTTCCTCGCGGAGAACCCCACGCGCAGCACGCCGCAGGTCCGCACCAAGGCGGAGAACACCCGGGCGCAGCTCACGCAGGACATCGCCCAGCTATCGAGAGAGAAAGAGGACCTGACCCAGGAAATGAACCTGGCGGAAGACGCCAAGGTCGTGATCGAAAAAACCGTGTTCAGCAACGTCCAGATCGAGATCGGCGGCAAGGTCAAGAAAGTGGACATCGAACGCGCCGGCGGCGCCTACCTGTTCAAGGAAGGCGAGATCGAGTTCATTTGAGCGTTTGTGAGCAAGCCCTTGGCCTGCATGGCGGCGGCGGCTGGGCGGGCGCGGCCCAGCAGCCAGGCGCGGATCAGTACTTCGCCTTGATCTTGAGCAGCTCTACCTTGGTGATGTCGCCCCTTTTCTTCAGCAGCCAAGCATCCTCGCCGACCCAGGCCTTGATCAACGCCAGGTTCTTCTGGCGTTCCTCATCAGAGTTGCCCAGCCGCTCGTACATATTGCCGGGCTTGCCGTCCATGCGCGGACCTTTGGACGCCTTGGTGAACTTCTCCTTGTGCTCCATGAACTCGCCATAGTTGGGCGAAGACGGGCCGTGTCAGCCGACGCAGTGTTTCTCCAGGATCGGGCGGATATCCGTGTGATAGTCCACTTCCGCCGCCAGCGCCGGACCCGTCGCCAGGAACATGCCTGCAAACAACCATGCTGATTTTTTCATCCTCGTCCCCTTTGCTGTCTTATGGGCGGGCTGGCGCCGCATGGCTCGGCGCCATCAATGCATCCTACACCGGATTGCCGGTCTTGCCAGACGGAGTGGGTTCAGGCCGTCGGCAGCAAGGCCGTCAGCTTGACCGGAATGCTTTGGGTATCCGTGTTGATCCAGATATCGCCGTCTTGCACCATGCATTGCAGGGCCATGTTGCGCTCGGCCAGGGCGGCCAGGGCTTGGGCAGTCTCGGCGGGCAGTTGCAGCACGGTCAGGTTGCTCAGCCGGCCCAGCTTGTCGGCGATCTGCTTCCACCACACCGGGCAGCTGCTGCTGTAGCAGATCACGATCACCTTGCCGGCCCGGTTGCAGGCCTTGCGGATGCGGGTCTCGTCCGGCTGGCCGAGGTCGATCCATAGCTTGATCTCGCCGGTCAGGTCCTTCACCCACAAGTCCGGCTCGTCCACCTCGAACAGGCCGCGGGTGAAGGCCATGCCCTCCTGCGCGTTCAGGGCATAGGCCAGCACCCGCACCATCATCCGCTCGTCGGTCTCCGAGGGGTGGCGGGCGATGGTCAGGGCGTGGTCGGCGTAATAGTGCCGGTCCATGTCGGCGATCTGCAGATCGGCTTTGTAAATGGTGGCTTTCAGGGCCATGGGGCGAGTTCCGGCTGGATGAGGAGGCCGGAGTGTAGCAGCGCGCCACTCCGGGGCGCGAACGGCGGGCCGCCGCTAAGGGCTACAGGGCCGGCCCGTGCAGGGAGAGGTAGACGATCAGAACCAGCCCCAGTGCGGAGACGGCCAGGTTGGTGAATACGCCCAGATGCACCCGGTAGTCCTCGGGAATCTCCGCCGGTTTGAGGCTGCGCAGCACCTTGCGGTATTGGGCGACGGACGTCATGGAAACCAGCGCGCCCAGCATGATGAAGGCCAGGCCGATCCAGAACGAGTGGCTTCTTTGCAGCAGCGCAGCGCCGGGCGTGAGCATGTGTACGAACAGGCCGAAGCGTTCGATCACGAAACCGAAAGCCATCAGGGTCAGGCTGGTGCGGTTCCAGGCCAGCAGGGTGCGCTCGGCCGCGAACAGCACGCGCGGGTCGTTCAGGTCGGACATGGGGCGAATTCCGGTTCGGTGGAGTGCACCGAGTGTAGCAGGCCCGGCCGGGTGGGAAGGGGCGGCCGCTGGCCGCCCCTTCACTCAAGCCATCTGGCGACTGCTCAGGCGGAACTTGA
The DNA here is from genome assembly GCA_013389055.1 of Hydrogenophilaceae bacterium. GTDB lineage: Bacteria > Pseudomonadota > Gammaproteobacteria > Burkholderiales > Thiobacillaceae > Sulfuritortus. The sequence continues at coordinate 1,600 of JACAEC010000101.1, read as the reverse complement.
AGCCTGGCCAGCATACATCTATACCTTGACACGGTATCGGCGCATGATTAGAGCTATATGAAAAATCAGAAATAATAACCGTGGGTGCCCATTGGTTGGATTGCCATTGAACATTTGCACAAAGTCATCCCGTGGCGCGGTTGTGGCACTCTTGTTGTTGCTAGGCGGGTGCACTGTTGTCGATACAAGCAAGCCGACAGGAGATGCGTCTTATCATTTCGGTCTAGTCAAGGTTGTCTCCGGCTCGCCGGGCGAGCAAACCAAGGTAGAGAGCAACTCTGTGCAAACGTTGGGCATCCGTGTCCAAGATGGCTTCGCACTTGGCTATTTCGACGAAAAGAGACTGAAGGTACCGCTGGACTGTAGGCTGGTCATGATCGTCCGAACAGAAAAGCAGATGCAGCAGGCAAAGGAAATTTTGCAGACATTGAAGGGGGATAAGCTATGCATTGCCCAAGAACAAGACTGATCGTTGGCTTGATTGCGCTGTCTACGCTGCCGGGTTGCGGGACGATGGGAAATGAAGTCCTGGTGTTCGGCACCGACACCAAGGTCGCCGTGGATATCTCCGGCGATCCCACCGGGCAGCCTTCCTTCACTGTTGGTTACAAACGGCGCGAGGCCATTTGGCTGCCTTTGTCGTCCGGCATGTGGGGCGCGCCGACGCACTTGTGCGTGAAGGTAGACAACAAGATGACGTGCGAGGCCGTGAGCGAAGACCGCACGCGAGGCTCTCATGTCTGCGTGGCCATGGCCGATGCGAACAAGGCCAATGCGTTCACCAAGGACAACCAGCCGCTGTTGTGCGACTCGTCCGCCAATGTCCGAGGCCATTTGTATCAGGGGGCAGCCGACGGCAACAAAGGAAGCGACTCTTATTCCGTCATGGCCAGTTTTGGCTTGGATTCGTCACCCTCGGGCGGTGCCAAAATCGCGCAGTTCATCGCTACGGGCATTGCAGCGCGCAACCTGACTCAGTCGAACGGCGCGGCCCTGGTCAATTCCCAGGCGGCGGTGCCCGAGATTGCCGTTCAGCAGGCAGTTCAAATTCAGCAGAGTCGCTTGGACAAGATCGCCAAGGCCGTTGTCGTCAACGACAAGGTCGATGCCGCCAAGCTCGATAGCCTGCTCGCCAAAAGCAAACTGGCCGATGGGGCCAAGAAAAAACTTAAGGGCTATGGCGGAAAAAGCGGCAAGGAATTCACCGATGTCCTGAGTAGCGAATTCGCATCCAATCTCGAGGAATTGGCCGGCATTGCGGAAGGGGGCCTGTGAAATGATCGATACCTTCATCACCATCCACAAGAACAAAGCAGAGGCGGACCTATGGGCCGCCCAACTCCCCACCTATGGGCAAAGCCTGGTTGAGATCAAAGGGCCATTTCAGGGCGTCAAGGTTGACGATCACACCGCCAGCCCGCCGGCGAATATCGGCTATATCGAAGCGAACGGTTGCTGGGTGGTGTTGGCGAAAAAAGCCTGAGCTCAGTCGCTTAGCTTTTTGTAGATGCTGGCTTTCAGGGCCACGGGGTAAATCTCGATTGGCTGGGGGGGCGGAGTGTAGCAGCCCGTCCCGGCGGAGTGGGGGGGGGGGGGGGGG
>JACAEC010000085.1 GCA_013389055.1 Hydrogenophilaceae bacterium | reverse complement strand
CGGCCTTCTTCAGGTAGGGGCCGGCCCAGCGCCCCTCGCCCGTCGGCTGGGCGTTCAATGCCGCCAGACCTTGCTCGGTGGTCGGATAACGGCCGACATCCAGACGGTATTGGTCCAGGGCATCTTCCAGCGCCTTGATCTGGGCTCGGGTGGCCTTTATTTCCGATTTGCCGACCTGGGAGAAATATTTCGGCGCCACGTAACCGACCAGCAGCCCAATGATCACCAGCACCACCAGCAATTCCAGCAGCGTGAAACCGGCTTGATCTCGATGTGCAATCAAGGTCTTGTTTGTCGTTGGCATGGGCAGTATGTCATTAGTGAGTGGGGAAAGACCGAAGACGATCATTAGAACCAATTTTTATGATGTTTTTGTAACAATCCGGCGAACATCTCGCAAAATCCGGGCCCACCCGGCAGGATTACCCAGTGGATAGCGCTAGCGGGACAGGATGTCCCGCAAATATTTGTAATCTTCGTCGGTGACGGAAATAAATCGCTCGGCCTTCAGGTTCTCCAGCGTTTCCTGGTCTTCGGGTTGTCCGCCAGGAAGGCTTGCCGAATCTTCCCCTTGAGGCCGTCGCAGAGCTTGCCGCGATAGACCAAGGGGTCGTGGGGAATCGGGCTGGATCGCCAAAGCACTGTCAGTTCGCCCATATCGATGCGTCTTTGCCGAATGGCTTCGTCGAGATGCTCGCTGGCTACGAAAGCGGCATCGGCATAACCCCTCCGGATCGCCTCGATGGAGCGGTCATGCGAGCCGGAATACGTCACGCGACCGAAATAATCTTCCAACCGCATGCCCACCATCCTGCCAAACTCTTCGCGGGGGATCACAGAGCCCGAGGTGCTGGCCGGGTCCGTCAGGCTCAGGCTCCGCCCCTTGAACGCCGCAAGGTCATTCAGGCCACGGTCGCGGCGAGTGATAAGAAGCGAATAATAGGTATGCGCCGCCGCCTTGCCGAAGGTGCCGGCCTGCATGGTCCAGGTAGCGAAAGCGGTGATCGAGGGATCGCGGTTCCTCGCGATGGAGTAGGAAGCCGGCCCCATGGAAGCGAGGTCCACCGTGCCGGCCAGCAGGCCCTCGATCACTGTGCTGTACGAGGAGGGTTGAATGACCACAACCTTCCGCCCAAGCGTTCTTTCCAGGTGCTGCAGCAAAGGGCGGTGATCTTCCAGCTGCTTGGCGAGGTCGGTACGGGGAATCAGCGAGAACCTCAGAGGGTTGGGGTCGTCGCAGTCATTGGCCGACGCATGGGCGGATGAAATGGACAGGCCCAGGATCAGGCCGGCCAGCATCCGGCTCCTTCGATTCATGCAGGCACCCTTGTCGGCTCGATGAGAAACTCCCGCGCCCTGTCGTGCGGCACGGGACGGCTGAAGTAGTAGCCCTGCACCTCGTCGCAGCCGGCCGTCTTCAGGTACATCAACTGCTCGCGGGTTTCGATGCCTTCCGCAACCACGCGCATACCGAGATTGTGGGCAAGGATGATGGTCGATTCGACAATGGTGCTGTCGTCAGGGCTGTTCAGGATGTCCTTGACGAAGGTCCGGTCGATTTTGATCGTATCGATGGGCAGCGATTTGATGTGGCCCAGACTGGAAAATCCGTTGCCGAAATCGTCCAGGGCGACGCTGATGCCGGCGGCCACCAACTCGTTCAGGATGCCGCCGGCGATCTCGATGTTTTCCACCAGACAACTCTCGGTCACCTCGATCTGGATCAATGCCGGCTCGACGCCATATTCGGCAAGCATCGCCACGATGCGGCTGGACAGCGCGGCATCCCTCAACTGACGCGCCGAGAGATTGATGGCGATCGGCACCAGCGGGTGTCCCTCGTTGCGCCATTCGACGAGTTGTCGGCAAGCCGCCTCGACCACCCAGTTGCCCAGGGTCAGGATATGGCCGGTCTCTTCGGCAAGCGGAATGAAATCGTTCGGGAAAATCAGGCCGTGCTTTGGATGCTGCCAACGGACCAGGGCCTCGAAGCCGACGATGCGGAAATTCGACAGTTCGACCTTGGGTTGATAGCAAAGGACGAACTCGTTCTCGGCGATGGCCTTGGGCAATCGCTGCTCTAGCTCGAATTGATGCGCGGAATTGGTATTGAGCGACTGGTCGAAGAAGGTGAAAGTGCCGCGGCTGAGTTTCTTGCCTTGGTACATGGCGGTATCGGCGTGCCGGATGAGGGTATCGAGATCCTGGCCGTCACGCGGATAGAGCGAGATGCCGATACTGGGAGCCACTTGTACGTCATGACCATCCAAGTTGGTGCAGGGCATGCCGATAGCTTCCACCAGCTTTTCGGCGATGGCGTTGACATCGGTTTCATGTTCCAGGCCCGTCAGCAGGACGACGAATTCGTCGCCGCCGAAGCGAGCGATGATGTCGGATTTCCTCAGTGTCTCGCGCAAGCGCTGCCCAACCGCCTGAAGGAGCAGGTCGCCGACCTTGTGGCCCAAGGTATCGTTAATGGTTTTGAAGCGGTCGAGGTCGATGAACAGCAAGGCATAATGATGCCGGCTGCGCCGCGCACGGGCCAGATGGCTGGTCGTGAGTTCGATGAACATGCGGCGGTTGGCCAGCCCGGTGAGGTGATCATGGGAGGCCAATTCATAGGCTCGGCGTTTTTCCTCTTCCAACTGTTCGATCAGTTGGTGCTTTTCTTCTTCCGAACGGGCGATGGCCTCGAAAGATAGCCGGTAGCGTCTGACCATGAGCACCGCCCCGGCCGTCAGCGCCATGACGATCAGGGTCATGAAGGACAGGGAGATGAGGTATTTATCCTTGCGGGACCGGAATTGGGCCAGGATATCGGCAAGTTCCTGGTTGACCATGACGGTGAAAGGATAGCCGTCGAGGCGACGATAGCTGACCAGGTAGGGCTTCTGGTCTTCGAACAAAGGGGTGATGCGCGATCCCTGCTGGAGACCGGTGGCCAGAAAAGGATTGATAGCCTTATCACCGATCTCCAGCCCCCCCCGCCGCGCACGGGCCAACTCCACGCCATCGCTTTCCAATACCTGGATGAATCCGCTGTCGCCGATATCGATATCCTGATAAAGCCTCAACAGATAGCCCAAATCGAGATGCAGCAACAGCGCGCCCCGCGGACCGGCGGTGTCCGTGACCGGCAGCAGCAGGGGCACTTGCCAGGATTCGCCATGGGCGCTGGAAGGGGGGCCGACATGAAAGGAAGGCGGAGCGGCGTTCCGGCTCGTCTTGATGAAATCACCGACGGCCCCCCACAATTCATCGTGAATGGCCGCGGGGGATGAGGCATACACCTGCCGGCCCTGCAGATCGAACAGCGCAATCCGGTTGTAGGCCCGGTCTCCCGTCAGCATGGCGCCCAAGCCGACCTCGGCCTGATAGCGGCTGCCGCCGAACCGCACATTGGCAACCAAGGCGTAGACGGTACCGCGGTCCAACACCTGGCGCAGGTTTTCCGACACGATATGGGCCAGATTCTGCTGGCTCTTGCGGGCGTGCTCGACAACCAGATGCTCCTCATGCTTGATACGCATGAGGGTAAACGCCCAAGTACTGATCAGAACCAGAGCGGACAAGATGATCAAGCTGGCTTTGAGCCAGAGCCACCGATTCCTGAATGGCACCGGGATGACATTGGCGAGCCTGACGAGCAGCGGGTTCGGCATATCCGGACGCTGGTGGTAATCGGCGGATTCTATGACAGCAGGGTTGCAGTTATGTGTCAACCCCCCCCTTTTTTTGCTATAGCCTGCTGCGCTTTTTTGGCCTCGCCCCTCTCAGGCAATGCCTGCCGGGCCGACCCTCACTCGAAGGGATGCCGCTTGACGATGGTCTCCTCCCGGTCGGGACCGGTGGAGATGATGTCGATGGGCACGCCGCACAATTCTTCCATGCGGTTCAGGTAGGCCTGGTCCTTGGCCGGCAGGTCGGCGAAGTGCTTGACGCCGACAGTGCTCTCGGTCCAGCCCGACCAGTCCTCGTAGACCGGCTGGCAGTCGGCGATGGTCTCCGCCCCCACGGGCAGGATGTCGCAGAGTTCGCCCTCGATCTTGTAGCCGGTGCAGATGCGCACGGTCTCCATGCCGTCGAGCACATCGAGCTTGGTCACGCACAGGCCGGAGACGCCGTTGATCTGGATCGCCCGCTTCAACGCGGCAGCATCGAACCAGCCGCAGCGACGGGGCCGGCCGGTGGTAGCGCCGAACTCGTGGCCCTTCTCGGCCAGCCAGCGGCCGTTGTCGTCGAACAGCTCAGTCGGGAAGGGGCCGGAACCGACGCGGGTGGTATAGGCCTTGGTGATGCCCAGGATGTAATGCATGTTGTTGGGGCCCATGCCGGTGCCGGTGGCGGCGCCGCCGGCCGTGCAGTTCGACGAGGTGACGAAGGGATAGGTGCCGTGGTCGATGTCGAGCAGGGTGCCTTTGGCGCCCTCGAACAGCAGGTTCTCGCCACGCTTGTTGGCCTCGTACAGTTGGCGCGGTACATCGCCGATCATCGGCTTGATCTTCTCGGCCAGGGCCATGGTCTCGTCCAGAGTCTTCTGGAAACTGACCGGCTCCCACTGGAAATAATGCTTGAGCACGTAGTTGTGGTAGTCGAGCACCTCGCCCAGCTTGGCGGCGAAACGCTCGCGATGGAACAGGTCCTGCATGCGAATGGCTCGGCGGGCCACCTTGTCCTCGTAGGCCGGGCCGATGCCGCGGCCGGTGGTGCCGATCTTGCCGGCGCCCTTGGCCGCCTCGCGGGCGTGGTCGAGCGCGATGTGATGCGGCAGGATCAAGGGACAGGCCTCGGAGATGACCAGGCGCGACTTCACGTCGACGCCGTTGGCTTCCAGCATCTCCACCTCTTCGATCAGCGCCTCGGGCGAAACCACCACGCCGTTGCCGATGTAGCAGCGCACGCTGTCGCGCAGGATGCCAGACGGGATCAGATGCAAAACGGTCTTCTTGCCGCCGATCACCAGGGTATGACCGGCGTTGTGGCCGCCCTGGAAACGCACCACGCCCTGAGCGCGGTCGGTCAACCAGTCGACGATCTTGCCCTTGCCTTCGTCGCCCCACTGCGTGCCGATGACCACTACGTTCTTCATGTCGCTATCCGCTTCCTGTCAGGTTTTTACAAAGGAATCACACGCCAGGCGCCGGCCTGCTGCACCAGTTGCCGGTCGCAGCCGGCCTCGCCACGGTGCACCTGCTGGCCGGGCAATTCGACCACGACCCGCTCGCCAGCGGCACGCAACTCCGCCAGCGCGGCCTGCAGGCCGGCCTCCTGGCCATAGGGCGCCAGAATGCCAAGCCGCATGGCCGGCTCGGGCAGACTGCCGATGATCTGGCGTAGGTCCAGGCTGAAGCCGGTCGCCGGCCGGCTGCGGCCGAAGATGGCACCGGCGCCGTCATAGCGGCCGCCCTGGGCGATGGCACTGGCCTGGCCGCCGACATAGGCCGCGAAGACCACGCCGTTGTGGTAACCATAGCCGCGCAGGTCGGCCAGGTCGACCGACAGGGCGATGCCGTCCTGGCCCGCCAGCAAGGCCGCGAGGTCGTCCAGGGCCGCCGCCACGCCGGGCAGGCCGGGCAACTCGTGCCGAGCCTTCTCCAGCATGTCGGCGCCACCGTAGAGTTCGGGCAGACGCCGGAAGGCGGCTGCCAGTTTCGCGTCGAGCTTGCCGGTCAGCGCCTCGATCTGCGGTGCATCCTTGTGCTGCAGGGCGCTGAACAATTCCGCTTCCAGATCGCCGCTGACGCCGGCCGCCTGGGCCAGGGCGCGGAACAGGCCGACATGGCCCAGACTGATCCGGGCGCTGTCCAAACCCGCCGCCTTGAGCGCCGCCGTCAGCAGTTGCAGGCTCTCCCGGTCGGCCTCGATGCCGGCATGGCCGAACAGCTCGGCGCCGACCTGGAACGGCTCGCGCGAATTGAGCATGGCCGAGGGCCGGGTGTGCAATACGGTGCCGGCATAGCAGAGCCGGGTCACGCCCTGGCGATTGAGCAGATGGGCATCGATCCGGGCGGCCTGCGGCGTGATGTCGGCGCGCACGCCGAGCAGCTTGCCGGACAGGCTGTCGAGCACCTTGAAGGTCTTGAGGTCGAGGTCCTGCGCCGCGCCGGTCAGCAGGGAATCGAGGTATTCGATCAGCGGCGGCTGCACCAGTTCGTAGCCGTGAGCAGCGAACAGGTCGAGCAGGCGCCGGCGCAAGGTCTCCAGCGCCAGGGCATAAGGCGGCAGGATGTCTTCGACGTATTCGGGCAGCAGCCAGGCGTTTTTCATCGGAACAGCAAAAGGAGCAACAGCCCGGCCGCCATGGAGATCAGGCCCATGAAGCGGATCTGGCCGTCGTTGAGTTGGGTCATGCGGGTGAAGGCCTCGCGCCAGGTGGTCGGCGACAGGAAGGGCAGCAGGCCCTCGATCACCAGCATCAGCGCGAGCGCAGGGACGAGAATGTCGTTCAGATTCACAGCGTCACGCCCCTGCTCACCGGCCGTCATGGGTATTACTTGCCGCTGCCGCGGGGCGACTTCATGTAGCGGAAGAAGTCGGAATTGGGCTGCAGGATCATCACGTCCTGCTTGCCCTTGAAGCTGGCCTTGTAGGATTCCATGCTGCGGTAGAAGGCGTAGAACTCGGGATTCTTGCCGTAGGCCGCGCCGTAGATCGCCGCCGCCTTGGCATCGCCCTCGCCCTTGGCCTTCTGGGCGTCGCGGTAAGCCTCGGCGATGATGACCTCGCGCTGCTTGTCGGCATCGGCGCGGATCTTCTCGGCCTCGGCCGCGCCAGTCGAACGCAACTCGTTGGCCACCCGCTTGCGCTCAGCCTCCATGCGGCGATAGACCGACTCGCTCACTTCGTTGGGTAGATCGACCCGCTTGATCCGCACGTCCATCACTTGGACGCCGTAGCGGCGGGCATCCTGGTCGGCCTTGGCGCGCAGGACTTCCATGATGTCGTCGCGCTCGCCGGAGACCACGTCATGCACCGTGCGCTTGCCGAACTCGGCGCGCATGCCGTCGTTCACGGTCTGGGCCAGGCGGTTGACGCCACGGGCCTCGTCGCCGGCGAAGCTGACGTAGAACTTGTTGACGTCCTGGATACGCCACTTCACGAAGTAGTCGACCAGGACGTTCTTCTTCTCGGAGGTGATGAAGCGCTCCGGATCGGCCGCATCCAAGGTCAGGATGCGGGTATCGAAATAGCGGATATTCTGCACCAAAGGCAGCTTGAGATAGAGACCGGGATCCTTCTTGATACCGACGATCTCACCCAACTGGAAGACCATGGCAGCCTGGCGCTGATCCACGGTGTAGATGGACAGCGACAGCAGCAAGAGGCCGCCGATGATGGCAATGAAGAGATTGGCAGGTTTCATGGCCGCTCCTCCCGGTCCCGGGTACGGAAGGCCTCGCGCGAGCGGAACAGATTTTCCTGCGGGGCCGCGGCCGGGGCGGCGGCCGGCGTAGCCGGGGTGGCGGCCATGGGATCCGGCAAGGCCGGTGCCCCCGGCGCGGCCAGCTGCATCAGCTTATCCAGCGGCAGATAGAGCAGGTTGCCGCCGTTCTTGTCGTCGACCATGACCTTGGTCGTGCTCGACAGGATCTGCTGCATGGCGTCCTGATACAAGCGCTCGCGGGTGACCTGCGGCGCCTTGCTGTATTCGACCAGGATCTGGCTGAAGCGGGCGGCATCACCCTGGGCATTGGCAACCACCCGCTGCTTGTAGCCCTCGGCCTCTTCGGTCAGGCGGGAGGCGACGCCGCGCGCCTTGGGGATGACGTCATTGGCATAGGCCTGGCCCTCGTTCTTCAGGCGCTCGCGGTCCTGACCGGCCTTGACCGCATCGTCGAAGGCGGCCTGCACCTGCTCGGGCGGCTGGGCATTCTGCATGTTGAGTTTGCTCACGTTGATACCGGTTTTGTAGCGATCGAGGATTTCCTGCATCAGCTTGGTGGCGCGAACGGCGATCTCTGCCCGGCCCTCGTAGAGCACGAAGTCCATCTTGCTCTTGCCGACGATCTCGCGCATGGCCGTCTCGGCCGCCTGCATCACCGCCTCGTCCGGGTTGCGGTTCATGAACAGATAGTCTTCCGGGTCTTTGAGCAGGTATTGCACGGAAAACTGGAGATCGACGATGTTCTCGTCGTCGGTCAGCATCAGGGCTTCCGACAGAACCTTGGATTTCACGTTGTTTTGAT
>JACAEC010000084.1 GCA_013389055.1 Hydrogenophilaceae bacterium | reverse complement strand
GTGGTCGACGGCCTCCAGGCGCTCAAGGCCATGGGCCTGCACGTGGCCTGCATCACCAACAAGGCCGAGCGCTTCACCCATCCGCTGCTCAAGGACACCGGCCTGTTCGATTACTTCGAACTGATCCTTTCCGGCGACACCCTGCCCGAGAAGAAGCCTTCGCCCCTGCCCCTGCTGCATGCCTGCCAGGTGTTCGGCATCGAGCCGGCCGACCTGCTGCTGATCGGCGATTCGCTCAACGACACCCAGGCCGCCCGCGCCGCCGGCTGCCACGTGTTCTGCGTGCCCTACGGCTACAACCGCGGCCGGCCGGTGACCGAGCTCGACCTGGACGCCGTGGTGCCCAGCCTGCTCGAGGCGAGCAAACAGATCGGCAAGGCCTGAACATGACCCTCATGGAGATGACATCCGGTCGGCGATGGCGATGGCAGCACTGAACTGCCCCGCATCGATCGCAAGCCATTTCCATGAGGACCATCATGACTGAACAGGAATTCAACGACCTCGCCCGCCAGGGCTACAACCGCATCCCGCTGGTGAAGACCCTGCCGGCGGACCTCGACACGCCGCTGTCGATCTATCTCAAGCTGGCCAACCAGCCCTATTCCTATCTGCTGGAATCGGTGGTCGGCGGCGAGCGCTTCGGCCGCTACTCCTTCATCGGCCTGCCGGCGCGCACCGTGCTGCGGGTGCACGAGCACTTCGTCAGCATCGAAGAGGACGGCAAGCCGATCGAGCAGAGCGACCAAGCCGACCCGCTGGCCTTCGTCGAAAGTTATCTTGCGCGGTTCAAGGCCGCCGCGCCGCAGGGCCTGCCGCGCTTTCCCGGCGGCCTGTGCGGCTATTTCGGCTACGACACCGTGCGTTACGTCGAAAAGAAACTTGCGCACGCGCACAAACCGGACGTGCTCGGCACGCCCGACATCCTGCTGCTGCTCACCGACGAGCTGGCGGTGGTCGACAACCTCTCGGGCCAGTTGAGCCTGATCGTCTATGCCGACCCTATGCAGCCCGAGGCCTATCTCCAGGCCCAGGCGCGTCTGCATGAGTTGACTCGACAGTTGCGCCAGCCGGCGATTCCCCCGAAGGGCGAGCAGGGCGAAGCGGCCGAGGCGGCCTCCGAATTCGGCGAGGCCGGGTTCAAGGCGGCGGTGGACAAGGCCAAGCGCTATATCGTCGAGGGCGACATCATGCAGGTGGTCCTCTCCCAACGCATGAGCCGGCCCTTCCGCGCCCATCCGCTGTCGCTCTATCGCTCGCTGCGCAGTCTCAATCCCTCGCCCTACATGTTCTATTACGACATGGGCAACTTCCACCTGGTCGGCGCCTCCCCCGAGATCCTGGTCCGGCTGGAAGGCGACACCGTCACCGTGCGGCCCATCGCCGGCACCCGGCCGCGCGGCGTCACCCGGGAGGAAGACTTGAAGTTCGAGCAGGACCTGCTGGCCGACCCCAAGGAGTTGGCCGAGCACGTGCAGCTGATGGACCTCGGCCGCAACGACGCCGGCCGCGTCGCGCAGACCGGCAGCGTGAAGGTCACCGAGAACATGGTGATCGAGCGCTACTCGCATGTCATGCACATCGTGTCCAACGTCGAGGCCAAGCTCAAGCCGAACCTCAAGGCCATGGACGTGCTGCGCGCCACCTTCCCGGCCGGCACCGTCTCCGGCGCGCCCAAGGTGCGGGCGATGGAGATCATCGACGAGCTGGAGCCGACCAAGCGCGGCATCTATGCCGGCGCGGTCGGTTACCTCGGCTTCAACGGCGACATGGACCTGGCCATCGCCATCCGCACCGCGGTGATCAAGGACCAGACTTTGTACGTCCAGGCCGGCGCCGGCATCGTCGCCGACTCGGTGCCCGACAACGAATGGACCGAAACCCGCAACAAGGCGCGGGCCGTGGTGCGCGCGGCGGAGATCGCCCTGGCCGGCATCGAAGGGGAGGCCGAATAATGCTGCTGATGATCGAAAAGCCGCATCGGCATCCGGCAAAGTCCGCTGCTACCCGATACCCGGCGCGAAGCCTAGTAATAGCAGGGGATTAGCATCCGGTAGCAATCGGCATCGTCCATTGCCATCCGTGTAAATAGCGGGTATCGTAGCGGGTATCACTTCCCCGGATACCCGCATCATGCCCTTGACCGACGCGAAAATCCGCAACACCAAGCCCAGCGACAAGCCGATCCGCTTACCTGATGGCGGCTGGCTGTATCTGGAAGTCAGACCATCCGGCGCGAAGCTGTGGCGCTTCCGCTATCGCATCGCTGGCAAGGAAAACATCTATGCCATTGGCGAGTATTTCAGCGACAAGCGGGAAGGTCATGTATCGCTAGACGATGCCCGGAAGGAAAGAGACAGGGCGCGGGCGCTGGTGAATCAAGGCATTCATCCGGCGCACCAGAGACAAGCTGAACGGCTGGCAACCCATACCGAAAGCGCCAACACTTTCGAGGCCGTGGCACGGGAGTGGATAGCCAAGAAAAAGCCGACATGGACGCCCTACTATCTTCGGAAGGTTGAGCGTTTCATGGAAGCCGATGTATTCCCCAAGATCGGCAAGCATCCCATTCGGAACGTGACAGCGGCGCAACTGCTGGAAATCGTCAAGGCAATCGAGGGGCGCGGCGCTGAAACCGTAGCCCTGCTGGTGAGGCAATGGACATCGGCGGTATTCCGCTATGCCGTGGCAACCCTGCGGGCGGATGCCGATCCGGCGGCGGCATTGAAGGGCGCGATTCACCGGCCGAAGATCGAGCATCGCAAGCCCCTGACCCGCGACCAGATAAAGGCATTCACGAAAGCCCTTGATGGCTATGCCGGGTATCGGACTACGGTTATCGCTTTGCGCCTGATGCTGCTGACCTTCGTTCGCACGGTGGAATTGCGCGGGGCGCTGTGGGATGAAATCGACCTTAACCGGGCGGAATGGCGCATCCCTGCCGAGCGGATGAAGATGCGGGAGCCGCACATTGTTCCCCTGTCCCGGCAAGCTGTGGAATTGCTGTGCGAACTGCATACCCATACCGGCGGGCGCGGGATGCTGTTCCCCAACTACCGCAACCCGAAAACCTGCATGACGGCAACGACACTGAATCGAGCGTTGGAACGCATGGGCTTCAACGGCAAAGACAGCATCGGCTTTTCGGCGCACGGCTTCCGGGCGACGGCTTCAACCATCCTGAATGAAATCGGCTTTCGGCCTGACGTGATTGAGCGCCAGCTAGCCCATGCCGAGCGCAACAAGGTAAGGGCCAGCTACAACCGGGCCGAATACTTGGAAGATCGGCGGGCCATGATGCAGCAATGGGCGGACATGGTTGAGGAAATGGCAAAGGACGAAGGCAAGGTAACGCCGATCAAGAAAGCGGCGGCATGACGGTTTTGCCGCGCCTAGCCCGACGGGGCGAACACCGGGAACCCTTGCCCGGCCGGCGCGGCACCCAATCAAGGGGCGAGCGTGAAGGGGCGCGATGATGGACAGCAACGACGATCTGACAATAGCGGCGCGGGTGAAGGGCTGGGAGATTTTCACGCCCAATTGGGATTACCTGCGGCAATACTCAACCCTGCAACTTGGCTCGCTTTGCGCCCTGTCCGTGGGACTGCATCCGGCCTTTGCTGATCCGTCCTGGGTGTTCAATGTAGCCATGCCGCATTTCAGCGGCACGGATACCGATGCACTGCACCCGCTTGAAGATGCAGCGGAAGGCGAGAAGCGGGCCGCGCTGCTGGATGACTTCTTACGCCGTGTGCAAATCGCTGCGGCGGAACTTGTTCCGCGTGGAACGCTACCGATTGCCGACGGCGCGGCGGATGGCGAGCGAACCGTGGTGCGAGTTGCCGACTTCGTGGCCTGGGCGACTGCGCTACCTGCTCCCTGGGAACTGCCCGAAGAAATGAAACGCATGGGGCCATATCCCGAAGCGAAAGAAGGCTTGCAAGACGGGGGCAAACCGCTGACGCTAAGGGCCGAGACAACCTATCTGAACATCATTGGTGGCCTGTTGGCGCTGATGCTGGGCAAGTCGCCAGCAGGCAAAGCGCAATCGGTATTTGACAATCAGGCCGCGATTATTTCTGCGCTGCTGGCGCGCTATGCGG
>JACAEC010000012.1 GCA_013389055.1 Hydrogenophilaceae bacterium | reverse complement strand
AGGCCGGGGATCTTGAGCAGTTCGGTGATGGCCGCGGGCAGTTCCCGGTGCAAGCGTTCGAGGAAACTGCAGTGGCCGGTCTCGGCGATTTCGTGAATCTTGCCCGCCAGGTCCTCGCCGATGCCCGGAATCTTCGGTAGCGCCTGGCCCTTGGCGATCAGGCCGGCCAGGTCGCGGCCATAATCGCCGACGCTGCGCGCGGCATTGCGATAGGCGCGCACGCGAAAGGGGTTGGCCCCCTGGATTTCCAGGAGGTCGGCGATCTCCTCGAAGATCGCGGCGATGTCGGCGTTGTGGACGGGCATGCTATGTCTCCGGCTGCTTTCAGCATAGCCCGCGCAGCATCAGCCGGTGGCGCGTTTCGCCTCCAGCGCCTCCCAGCGGGCGAGCAGGTCCAACAACTCGGCTTCGATCGCGGCTGTGCGTTCATTCATGGTCTTCACCTGCTCCGGCTGGTCGCGATAGATGGCCGGGTCGGCCAGTTGCCCGGCAACCAGCGCCTGCTCGGCCTCCAGCGCCTCGATCCGGCCGGGGATGGCCTCCAACTCCTTGGTCTCCTTGTAGCTCAAGGCCGACTTCGTCGGCTTGGCCGCAGGCTTGGCCACCTCCCTCGGCTTCCCGGCCTTGCCCTGTTCCACCGCCTGCGCCTGGCGTGCGCGATAGGCCAGCCAATCGTCATAGCCGCCGGCGATCTCCGTGAGCCGGCCCTCGCCCTCGAAGACGATGGATTGGGTGACCACGTTGTCGAGAAAGGTGCGGTCGTGCGAGACCAGGAGCACCGTACCCGGATAGTCCTGCAAGAGTTGTTCGAGCAGTTCGAGGGTCTCGATGTCGAGGTCGTTGGTCGGCTCGTCCAGCACCAGCAGGTTGGCCGGCCGAGCGAACAGTCGGGCCAGCAGCAAGCGATTGCGCTCGCCGCCGGAGAGGGCCGAGACCTTGGCCCGCGCCCGCTCCGCGGGGAACAGGAAGGACTCCAGATAGGAGATGGCGTGCTTGCGCTCGTTGCCGATCTCGACGTAATCGGAACCGGGCGCGATGGTGTCGATCAGCGTCGCCTCGTCGTCGAGCGCGTTGCGGAACTGGTCGAAGTAGGCGACGTTGAGGTTGGTGCCCTGGCGCACGCGCCCGCTGTCGGGCTGCTGCTCACCCAGGATCAGGCGGATCAGCGTGGTCTTGCCGGCACCGTTGGGACCGATCAGGCCGATCTTGTCGCCGCGCAGGATGCGGGTGGAAAAATCGCGGATGAGGGTGCGGCCGCCATAGCCGTGGGTAACGTGCTCCAGCTCCGCCACCAGTTTGCCGGAGCGCTCGCCGGCATCCACCGCGAACTCGACCTGGCCGACGCGCTCGATGCGCGCGGCGCGCTGCCGGCGCAGCTCTTCCAGGCGGCGCACGCGGCCCTCGTTGCGGGTGCGCCGGGCCTCGATGCCCTTGCGAATCCACACCTCTTCCTGTTTCCAGAACTTGTCGAACTTGCGGTTGTGCACCGCCTCCACTTCCAGTTGCTCGGCCTTGGTCCGCTGATAGGCCGCGAAATTGCCTTGGTAGCTGCGCAACTGGCCGCGGTCGAGCTCGACGATGCGGTTGGCGACGTTGTCGAGAAAGCGGCGGTCGTGGGTGACGAAGAAGATCGCACCGGCAAAACCGACCAGCAGTTCCTCCAGCCAGGCGATAGCCTCGAAATCGAGGTGGTTGGTCGGCTCGTCGAGCAGCAGCAACTCCGGGTCGGCGACCAAGGCACGAGCCAGGGCCACCCGTTTCTTGAGACCGCCGGACAGGGTTTCCACCAAGGTGTCGCTCGGCAGAGCCAGGCGGGTCAGGGTCTCGTCGACCCGGCTGTTCAGGCGCCAGGCATCGTGCACCTCCAACTCATGACCCAATCGTTCCAGATCGGCCAGTGCGGCCGCGTCGCCCTCGGCCACCCGATGGGTGGCGGCGTGATAGTCGACGATCAGCCGCGCGGCCTCGCCCAGGCCTTCGGCCACGGCATCGAACACGCTGTGACCGGGCTCGAAGGCCGGCTCTTGCGGCACATAGGCCAGGCGCAGCGCGGGCTGACGCCAGACCTCGCCGGCATCGGGCTTGATCTCGCCGGCGACGATCTTGAGCAGGCTGGATTTGCCGGTGCCGTTGCGGCCGATCAGGCCGACGCGGTCGCCCTTGTCCAGCACCAGCGAAGCGCCGTCGAGGAGCGGCCAATGGCCGTAGGCCAGTTCCAGTTTGTCGAGGGTGAGCAGGGGCATGAAAAGCAAGCGGGGCACTCGGCCCCGCCTTCAGTCGGATGAATGGATGGCGATTATAAGGACCCGTGAGCCTGGCCGGCATGGGTCCGATCGAAGATTTCCTGGCATTGCACGCAACGGGTGGCTGCCGGGTTGGCGAGCAAGCGGCCTACCGGAATGGCCGCACCGCAATCCTGGCACAGACCGAACTCGGCGGTGTCGAGACGCTGCTCGGCGGCCTCCAGGGCGCGGTATTCGCGAACCTCGCGGTCCATGCGCGCGGCGGCCAGGTCGGCCAGGCTCGAGGCCAGGGCCTCGTCGCTGCTGTCGCCGGGCGCATTGCCCAGGATCTCGCGGTATTGATTGTCGTCACCGGCGGCCAAGGCTGCGCGAACCTCGGCGAGCAACGCAGTCTTGCGGCTTTGCAAGGCTGCGAGGATGGCTTGGCGATCTTTGTTGTTGAGCTTGCTCATGGCATATTCTTTCAAGGATGTTTCTGTCTTAATTATTGGCACGCTTGCCGGCTTCTTCAAGCTGGAATTGCTTGAGGTCGGCGAGCAATTCCCTGGCATGCCGCTGCGGATCGACGCTGAGATAGGCCTTCGCGATGCGTCCATCCGGCCCGATGAGAAAGCTGTGCCGCTTGGCGAAACGCACGACGCCGAAGTCCCGAATTGAACCATAGGCCTGGGCGGTCCGTCCGGAAAGATCGGACAGGAGCGGAAACGGCAGGTGGTATTTAGCGGCGAATGCCTTCAGCTCATCCGGGCTATCCACGCTCACGCCCAATACGGCAACCCCGAGCCGGCCGAATTCGGCCCAGTCGTCGCGCAGGGCGCAAGCCTGCTTGGTACAGCCCGGAGTATCGGCCTTGGGATAGAAATACAGCACCAGCCAGCGCCCCCGATAATCGGCGAGGCGATGCATGCGACCGTCCATGTCGGCGAGGCTGAACTCCGGCGCCGCCTCGCCCACCATCGGCGGACGGCCGCGGCCACTGACCTGCATGGCCCAGAAGCCAAGCAGGGTGAAGACGACGATGACCAGGATAAGTTTCATGAGTTTCGCCCTTGGCCTGGGTTAAAATCGCGGCGAACGCGGTTCCGCGTTTCTGCCCTCGTAGCTCAGTGGATAGAGCATCCCCCTCCTAAGGGGAGGGTCGCACGTTCGATTCGTGCCGGGGGCGCCAGTTCCTCATCAAATCAGGCGAAGGCCATCAGTTCCTTGAGCTTCTTCTTGGCCGCACCCGAAGCCAGCACCTCGCGCGCCTTGGCGATGCCGGCCGCCAGCGAGTCGGCGACGCCCGCAACATAGATCGCGGCACCGGCGTTGAAGGCGACGATGTCGTGCTCGGCCGATTCGGGGTCGTCGAAGGCGCGCATGAAGCGCAGCTTGGCCTCGTCGATGTCGGCCACGGCCAGTTGCTCGGACGGGCAATGGACCAGGCCGAAGTCGGCCGGCTGCACGGCGTATTCCTTGATCTGGCCATCCTTCAGTTCGGCGACGAAGCTGACGCCGCCCAGGCTCAGTTCATCCAGGCCGTCGGCGGCATGCACCACCAGGACGTGGCGGCTGCCGAGCTCACGCAGCACGGAAGCCAAGAGCGGCACCAAGTCGCGGTGGAAGACGCCGAGCACCTGGTTGGGCGCGCCGGCCGGGTTGGTCATGGGGCCGAGCAGGTTGAACAGGGTGCGCACGCCGAGCTCGCGGCGCACCGGGGCGGCGTGCTTCATCGCGGAGTGGTGCTGCGGGGCGAACATGAAGCCGACACCGATCTCGCGCACGGCCTGGGCGATGCGCTCCGGCGCCAGATCGACCTTGATGCCCAGGGCCTCGAGCACGTCGGCGCTGCCGCACTTGGACGAGACCGAGCGGCCGCCGTGCTTGGCCACATGCGCCCCGGCCGCCGCCGCGACGAAGGCCGCCGCGGTGGAGATGTTGAAGGTGTGGGCGCCGTCGCCGCCGGTGCCGCAGGTATCGACCAGGTGGGGCACGCCCTCGAGCGGCACCTTGGTCGACAGCTCGCGCATGACCTGGGCCGCGGCGGCCAGCTCGGTCACCGTCTCGCCCTTGATCCGCAGGGCCATGATGGCGCCGGCGATCTGGGCCGGGGTGAGGCCGCCGGTCATCACCGCGTGCATCAGGCCGTGCATCTCCTCGCGCGTGAGGTTCTCGTGCGCGATCAGCTTGGTCAGCAGGCCGGGGTAGTTCAGGCTCATCGCGCGGTCTCCTTGAGGAAGTTCGCCAGCAGGTCGTGGCCGTGCTCGGTGAGGATGGATTCCGGGTGGAACTGCACGCCCTCCACCTGAAGCGTTTTATGGCGCACGCCCATGATCTCGCCGTCCTCGGTCCAGGCGGTGATCTCCAGGCAGTCGGGCAGGCTCTCGCGCTCGATCACCAGCGAGTGGTAACGGGTGGCGCGGAAGGGATTGGGCAGGCCGCGGAAGACGCCGATGTCCTTGTGCTGGATCATCGAGGTCTTGCCGTGCATGAGCTCTTTGGCGTGGACGATCTTGCCGCCGAAGGCCTGGCCGATGCTCTGGTGGCCCAGGCAGACGCCGAGGATGGGCACCTTGCCGGCCATGGCCTTGATCAGCGGCACCGAGATGCCGGCCTCGTTCGGCGTGCAGGGGCCGGGCGAGATCACGATACGGTCGGGCTTCAGCGCCGCGACGGCATCGAGGTCGATCTCGTCGTTGCGCACCACCTTCACCTCCTCGCCCAGCTCGCCGAAATACTGCACCAGGTTGTAGGTAAAAGAATCGTAATTATCAATCATCACTATCATGCAAGACTCCCTGCGTTATTCCTTCTCTCTCCAGATCTT
>JACAEC010000034.1 GCA_013389055.1 Hydrogenophilaceae bacterium | reverse complement strand
GGCACGGTCACCCGGGTCATGATGATCTCGCTGTAGATCTTGCTCTCCAGGGTCTGGGTCAGGCCCGCGGCCAGGGTGAGCAGGGTCTTGCCGGTGCCGGCCTGGCCGAGCAGGGTGACGAAGTCGATCTCCGGGTCCATCAGCACGTTAAGCGCGAAGTTCTGCTCCCGGTTGCGCGCGGTGATGCCCCAGACCGCATTCTTGTGGTGGGTATAGTCCTTCACCGTGGTTAGCACGGCGGTCTTGCCGGCCAGCTCGGTCACGATGGCATGCAGGGACTGCTCGCTCTCCTGGTAGACGAACTCGTTGATCAGCATGGAACTGCACAGCGGTCCGCTTACCCGATAGTAGGAACGGCCATCCTTCTGCCAGGACTCCATGCCCTTGCCATGGGACTCCCAGAAGTCGGGCGGCAGTTCGCGCACCCCGGTATAAAGCAGGTCGGTGTCTTCCAGGACCTTGTCGTTGAAGTAGTCCTCGGCCTGGATGCCCAAGGCCCGCGCCTTGATGCGCATGTTGATGTCCTTGGACACCAGGGTGACCTGCCGATCCGGCTGATGGCCCTTGAGGTAACTGACTACGCCGAGGATCTGGTTATCCACCTTGCTGTGCGGCAACACGGCCATGGCATCGCTGGTGATCGGATGGGTCTGCAGGATCAGCCTGCCGGTTGCGGCGTTATGGCTGTAACCGGCCAGGGGGGCGCCATCGGCGATGTCCAGCTCGCAGGCGCTGACGATCTCTTCGATGAAGCGGCTGGCCTGGCGGGCATTGCGGGAAACCTCGGACATGCCCTTCTTGTTGTGATCCAGTTCCTCCAGGGTCGCCATCGGCAGGTAGATGTCATGCTCCTGGAAGCGGTAGAGGCAGGTTGGGTCGTGCAGCAGCACGTTGGTATCGAGGACAAAAAGCTTGTTCGACTTGCCGGTTTTTCGAGCCATCTGTTGATATCGCCTCTTGTCGTGATTCAGGTTAAGGAGTTAACGAAATCGAGCACTGCTTGGGCATGGCCGGGCACTTTGACGCCCCGCCAGGCATGCGCCACCCTGCCCTGGCCATCGATGACGAAGGTGCTGCGCTCGATGCCACGCACCTGTTTGCCATACATATTCTTCAGCTTGATGACATCGAAGATCTGGCAGGCCTTTTCTTCGCTGTCGGACAACAACTCGAAGGCCAGGTCCTGCTTGGCCTTGAACCCTTCGTGCGATTTGACGCTGTCGCGCGAGATGCCGAACACCGGACAACCGAGCGCCTGGAATTGGGGATAGAGCTGGCTGAAATCCCGGCCCTCGGTCGTGCAGCCCGGGGTATTGTCTTTGGGATAGAAGTACAGGACGAGTGGCTTGCCGCGATATTCTGCGAGGCGAAATGTCTTGCCAGAGGTGCCGGGTAGTTCGAAATCGGGGATTGTCTGGTTATTCATGGACCAAAGTGACCTCTTTGACCCGATTATGCGCAATGCGCCTGGGCGGTTCAAGTGGAAAACCGGCGGCCGGTCCGGCCAACGCCTCAGGCCAGGGCGAGGCCGTCCGCCCAGGCCAGGGCCTGGAGCTGGGCCGCATTGATCTCCGCCGGGTCCAGCCCCAGGATGTTGGCCGACCGTTCGATGCCGGCGAAATTCTGGTTTTCACAGGACTCGACCAGGTTTAGGTAGGGGGCATAGGGTCCGCGCCGATGCAACAGGGCCTCGGCCACCGGGCCCGGCACCGGGGTGCGCTCGAGGATGGTCGCCATGGGGGCATCCAGCAAGGCGTCGAGCAGCGAAAACATGCCGGTAATGAACAATTCATCCTGAATCTGCAGGTTATGTTGCCGGCTGGCCAAGAGTTCGCAGATTCGCCCGCGACAGGCCGCCGTGCGGGCCAGCAACGGCATGGTCGCCTGCTCGCTGGCAGTCACCAGCAGGAGCGACAGCCAACGGTATAGCGATTGCAGGCCGATCACCGTCAGGGCCTGGCGCACGCTGTGCACTTGGTGCGCCAAGCTGAAACTGGCCGAGTTCACGAAGCGGAGCAAGCGGATGGTCAGGGCGGCATCGCGCCGCAGCGACTCCTCGATCTGTTTCAAGTCCTCGCAGGCCCGCACCTGGTTCATCAACGCCAGTACCGTCAGCTGGGTCGGCTTGATGGTCTTGTTGGCGATGTTCTCCGGGTGCGCGAAGTAATAGCCCTGAAAGTATTCGACCCCCTCTCCCTTGCAGAGCTCGAACATTTCGCGGCTTTCCACCTTTTCTGCCAGCAGCTTGCCCGAAAACAGCGTGCGCACGTGGCGGATGATTTCCACGGTCTTGGCCGGAGGCTGCTCCAGGACATCGAGCTTGATGTAGTCCACCAGGGGCATCAGCGGCTGGTATTCCGGCAGACAGACAAAATCATCCAGGGCGAAGCGATAGCCATGCTGGCGCAATTCCTGGATGCGGGCCACCAGCACGGGCGAGACCTTCACCGTTTCCAGGATTTCGAACACCACATGCTGAGGAGGCAACAGGGTGATGAAATCGCACATCAAAGTCGATTCATCGAGATTGATGAAGGCTTGGCTGCCCTGCAATAGCCAATCGGTGCCCAGGCAAAGCGTGTTGCTGATGACTTCGACCCCAGCTTGCAATGGGTTCTGAATGTCGGCGGACCGGCAGGACTCGGTTTGTCGAAACAGCAGCTCATACGCCACCAACCGATGCTCCTTGTCGACAATAGGCTGTCGAGCAAGATAGCTCACCGTATTCATCAGTTCTCCGCCTTCCTGCATCCATTTATCGGATGCAACTAGTTATGCATCGATCCAGAGCCAACAGCCCTCATGCTTTGGACGATTTGGCATGATGATACCGATTGGCAAGGCGCATGACACGGCCAGACCGTCGACGATTGAGAAAAGCCGGGAATTCTAGGAGTGCTGGCGAGGGCAGGCTTGCTCGGCTCTTTGAACCAGTTGGGTTCTCGAGGTGCCCGCACGCTGCAGCAGATAAAAAAAGGGGCACTAGGCCCCATTTTTTATCTGGCGGAGAGGGCGGGATTCGAACCCGCGTTAGGGTATTACCCTAAACACGCTTTCCAGGCGTGCGACTTAAACCACTCATCCACCTCTCCAGAATCTCTTGCCGCCGGAGCAACACGCTTTGGCTCCGGCCGCGCCTGCGGGCGCTTCTCCGTAGAGAGCGCGCGAGAATACACGGAACCCGCCGGCAAGGCAAGATTGCAGGCCATTCCAGCCGCAAGCCGGGCCGACAGCGAATGCTAGAATGCGCCGAGTTTTTCCAGATCAAATTGCCTCGGCGTCTTCCATGAACTATCGCTTCATCCTGCGCGGCCTCATCGTCATCGCCTCTCTGGCGTTTCTCGGCTATTTGATCGAAACCACCCAGCTCGCCAGCCTGCTCGATGAAAAGTGGATCGACCGCGAAGTGCGTGGCCAAGGCCTGAGCGGCGATCTCTTGTTCTTGGCGATCGGCGGCCTGGCCACGGCCATCGGCGTGCCCAGGCAGGTGATTGCCTTTCTGGGCGGTTATGCCTACGGCATCCTGCCCGGCACCCTCTTGGCTACCCTGGCCGCCGGGCTCGGCTGCATCCTGGCCTTCTACTATGCCCGCCTGGTCGGCCGTTCGCTGGTATCGGAAAAATATTCAGGGCGCATCCGCAAGCTGGACGATTTCGTCCAGAGCAATCCTTTCAACATGACGCTATTGATCCGGCTGTTGCCGGTCGGCAGCAATCTGGTCACCAATCTGGTGGCCGGCGTCTCCAGCGTGCGCGCCCTGCCCTTCTTTGCCGGCTCCGTTCTGGGCTATCTGCCGCAAAGCCTGGTCTTTGCCCTGGTCGGCGGCGGCGTCCAGGTGGACAGCAAGTGGCACATCGCCCTCGCTCTCGGCCTGTTCATCGTGGCCGGCATCCTGGGTACCCAACTCTATCGCCGTTTCCGCCATGGCAAGAGCTTCGACGAGCAGGTCGATGCGAAACTGGGCGAGGCGCCGCCTTCAAAAGACTAAGAGCCTGTCTCCTGGTTGTTACCAGTTGGTTTCCCGCTCCGCGGTCGCCGAGATCTTGTGGATGGACAGGTCGGCGCCATTGAACTCGGCCTCGGCATCCAGGCGAATGCCGACCGTCTGCTTGAGCAGGCCATAGACGATAGCGCCGCCTATCAGTGCCAGCGCGACACCCAGCAAGGTGCCGATGACTTGAACCGGCAGACTCACGCCCCCCAGACCGCCCAGGGCCTCCAGGCCGAAGATGCCGGCAGCGATGCCACCCCAGGCGCCGCACAGGCCATGCAGCGGCCAGACGCCGAGCACGTCGTCGATCTTCCATTTGTTCTGGGTGATGGTGAACATCCAGACGAACAGGGCGCCGGCCACCGCGCCGGTCGCCAGGGCGCCGGCGGGGTGCATCAGGTCGGAGCCGGCGCAAACAGCCACCAGCCCAGCCAAGGGGCCGTTGTGGATGAAGCCCGGGTCGTTACGGCCGACCACCAGGGCGGCCAGAGTGCCACCGACCATGGCCATCAGTGAATTCACCGCCACCAGGCCCGAGGCCGCCTCGACGCTCTGGGCCGACATGACGTTGAAGCCGAACCAGCCGACAGTCAGGATCCAGGCGCCCAAGGCCAGGAAGGGGATGCTCGAGGGCGGATGCGCCGACACCAGGCCGTCCTGCCGGTAGCGGCCGCGCCGGGCACCCAGCAGCAGTACCGCCGGCAGGGCGACCCAACCGCCGACCGCATGCACCACCACGGAGCCGGCGAAGTCATGGAATTTGGCGCCGAAGCTGGCATTGAGCCAATCCTGGAAACCCAGGTTGTTGTTCCAGACCAGGCCCTCGAAGAGGGGATAGACGAAGCCGACCAAGAGGAAGGTGGCCGCCAGTTGCGGATTGAACTTGGCTCGCTCGGCAATGCCGCCGGAGACAATGGCCGGGATGGCGGCCGCGAAGGTCAACAGGAAGAAAAACTTGACCAGATCGTAGCCGTTCTTCTGGGCCAGGACAGCAGCCCCGGTCATGAAGTCGACCCCATAGGCCAAGCCATAACCGATAAAGAAATAGGCGATGGTCGAGACGCTGAAATCCGTGAGGATTTTGACCAGGGCATTGACCTGGTTCTTCTTGCGTACCGTGCCCAGCTCCAAAAAGGCAAAACCGGAATGCATGGCCAAGACCATAACTGCCCCCATGAGCAGGAATACGACATCGGAACCGGATTTAAACGCGTCCATTGCGATCTCCAAACTAGAACCGGCTAATTGCAAGCAAGACTCATGCCTTATAATGGTGCACGATGAATCAATAAGTTACAAAGATTGCACCAAAACAAAACGCCCCGTCATGGGGCGTTTTTCATTTTCGCGCACACGAGCAGTGCAAGTTTCAGGTGCGATCCTGCTCACTATCCACCCGATCCAGTTCGGCCTCGAGCTCTTCTTCCGTCAGCGGCCGATAGGTCTCCTCTTCGGTCGGCTCGGCCTTCTTCTTCTCGATCAAGCCCGCCACCAGCACACCCAACTCGTACAGCAGCCAAAGCGGCACGGCCAGCATGATCTGGGAGATCACATCCGGCGGCGTGAAGACCGCGCCGATGATGAAGGCGCCGACGATCACATAGGGGCGTGCCTGCTTGAATTGCTCCACGCTGACCATGCCCATCTTGGCCAGGGCCACCACGACGATGGGCACCTCGAAGGTGATACCGAAGGCCATGAACAGGGTGATGACGAAATCGAGATACTTGTTGATGTCGGTCATCACCGCCACCCCGGCGGGGGCGACGCTGACGATGAAGCCGAAGACCACGGGAAAGACGAAAAAATAGGCGAAGGCCATGCCGCAGAAGAACAGCAGCACGCTGGCGACGACCAGCGGCACGATGAATTTCTTCTCGTGGGCATAAAGGCCGGGGGCGATGAAGGACCAGGCCTGATAGAGGATGATGGGCAAGGCACCGAGAAAGGCAGTGATCATGGCCACCTTGATCGGCACGAAGAAGGGGGTGACCACCTCGGTGGCGATCATCTGCCCGCCCTTGGGCAGCTTTGCCAGCAGGGGCTCGGCCAGCAACGTATAGAGCTCGTTGGCGAAAGGCACCAGGATCACGAACAGGATCACCCAGGCGAGCACCGCCCTGAGCAAGCGGTCGCGCATCTCGATCAGATGCGAAATGAAGGTTTCCTGGCTATCCATGGTCAGGCGGGCTTGCGCGCATCGGACGGCTCAGGCTCGAGCGGTAATTCCATCTGCGCCTGTGGGGGCTCTTCCGGCGGCGGCTCGGACAACAAGCTGGCATCGTCCAGGGCGGCAGCCGTCTCGGCCTCCGCCTTGGCCTCGACTTCAGGCGGTGTGATCGAACCGATGGTCTGCTGCAGTGCCTGCTCCAGCTTGTTCGCCTCGGCCTTGACGCTGCCGCCGGTCTCGTCCGCCATGATCTCGAAGCGCTGGGCCGTTTCCTGCATGGATTGCTGCGTCTTGCGCAACTCTTCCAAGTGGATATCGCGTTCGACGTCCTGCTTGACCTGGCTGACGTAGCGATTGAGCCGGCCGAGCAAAGAACCCGCCGTGCGCGCCACCTTGGGCAGGCGTTCGGGGCCGATGACGATCAGGGCGACAACCCCGATCACCAGCAATTCGGAAAAGCCGATATCGAACATAGGAGCTAGGCGAGTAGCGAGTAGCGAGTGGCTAGTAGCTCTCTAAGCCGCACCCTGTGGGCACGATAGCGCTACTCGCCACTGGCTAACTGGCTACTAGCTTTTTTGCTTGTCCTTGACCTCGCCCTCGATGGTGGTGCCGCCGGCCTCGCCTTGGCGCGGCAGTTCGGTCGGCTTGTTCTGCTCTTCCTTCATGGCGTCCTTGAAGCCCTTGACCGCGCCGCCGAGGTCGCCGCCGATATTGCGCAGCTTCTTGGTGCCGAAGACCAGCAGCACCACCACCAGCACGATCAGCCAATGCCAAATACTGAATCCACCCATCACTGACTCCTTAAATAAAAATATCCGCCCAAGCTTACATGGGCCGGAGGGCACCACCGCCGAACACATGGATATGCAGGTGGAAGACCTCCTGGCCACCTCCCTTGCCGGTGTTGATCATGGTGCGAAAGCCGTCGTCGAGACCCTGCTCCTTGGCCAACTTAGGCGCCAAAACCAGCATCTTACCCAAGATATCCCGGTACGCATCAGTACATTCGGACAAGGAGGCGAGATGAGCCTTGGGAATGATCATGAAATGCACCGGCGCCACGGGGTTGATGTCGTGGAAGGCCAGCAGCTCGTCGTCCTCGTAGATCTTGCGGCTGGGGATCTGGCCGGCCACGATCTTGCAGAAAATGCAGTCGCTCATGTGCCCTCCTTGCGGGAGTTTTTCTCGACGATGCCGGACAACCCTTCGCGCCGGGCCAACTCGGCCAGCACCTCGTCCGGACGGATGCCCTGCTGGGCCAGCAGCACCAGGCTGTGGAACCAGAGGTCGGCGGTCTCGTAGATGATCTTGTCGCGTTCGCCGTCCTTGGCCGCCATGATGGTTTCGGCCGCCTCCTCCGCCACCTTCTTCAGGATGGCGTCCAGGCCCTTGGCGTAGAGCTTGGCCACATAGGAGCTCTGGGGGTCCGCCTGCTTGCGGGCCTCCAGGGTCTGGGCCAGACGATCGAGGATGTCGCTCATTTGTAAATATCCTTGGGGTCTTTCAGCACCGGTTCCACAGCCTGCCAACCACCGTTCTCCAGCTTCTGGAAGAAGCAGCTATGCCGGCCGGTATGACAGGCGATGCCGCCCTGCTGTTCCACCTTGAGCAGGATCACATCCTCGTCGCAATCGGTACGAATCTCCCGCACCTTCTGGATGTGACCGGATTCCTCGCCCTTGTGCCAGAGCTTCTGGCGGGAACGCGACCAGTATACGGCCTCGCCCAGCTCGGCGGTCTTGGCCAGGGCCTCGCGGTTCATCCAGGCCACCATCAGGATGTCGCCGCTGGCAGCGTCCTGGGCGATGGCCGGCAACAGGCCGTCGGCCGGCCAGTTCAGTTTATCCAGCCAGGCTTCACTCATAGCCGCATCTCGATACCGTGCTGCGCCATGTATTCCTTGGCCTGGCGCACGGTGTACTCGCCGAAGTGGAAGATGCTGGCTGCGAGCACGGCATCGGCGCCGCCGATCTTCACGCCGTCGACCAGATGCTGCAGGTTGCCGACGCCGCCGCTGGCAATCACCGGCACCTCCACCGCATCCGAGATCGCCCGGGTCAGCTCGAGGTCGAAGCCGATCTTGGCGCCGTCGCGGTCCATGCTGGTCAGCAGGATCTCGCCCGCGCCGTATTCCTGCATCTGCTTCGCCCATGCCACGGCGTCCAGGCCGGTGGCCTTGCGGCCGCCATGGGTGAACACCTCCCACTTGGGTTCCGGGCCGGCGACCCGCTTGGCGTCGATGGCGACCACGATGCACTGGTTGCCGTAGCGGTCCGAGGCATCGCGGACCAGTTGCGGGTTGACCACGGCTGAGGTGTTGATCGAGACCTTGTCGGCCCCGGCATTGAGCAGACGGCGGACATCCTCGACCGCGCGCACGCCGCCGCCGACGGTGAGCGGGATGAAGACCTGGGCCGCCACCTCTTCGATGATGCTCAGGATGATGTCGCGCTCGTCGGAACTGGCGGTGATGTCGAGGAAGGTCAGCTCGTCGGCACCTTGCTCGTCATAGCGTTTGGCGATCTCGACCGGATCGCCGGCATCGCGCAGTTCGACGAACTGCACGCCCTTGACCACCCGGCCGGCGGTGACGTCGAGACAGGGGATGATGCGCTTGGCCAGACCCATCAGGCGTTTCCGAGCTCGTCGGCCAGCTTCTGGGCCGCGCTGAAGTCGAGTGTGCCCTCGTAGATGGCACGGCCGGTGATCACGCCCTCGATGCCTTCGCCCTCCACCTCGCACAAGCGGCGCACGTCGTCCAGGTTGGTCACGCCGCCGCTGGCGATCACCGGAATGTGCAGGGCCTGGGCCAGCTTCACCGTGGCCTCGATGTTGACGCCGGAGAGCATGCCATCGCGGCCGATGTCGGTGTAGATGACCGACTCGACGCCATAGTCCTGGAAGCGCCGGGCCAGGTCGATCACGTCGTGGCCGGTCACCTTGGACCAGCCGTCGACCGCGACCTTGCCGTCCTTGGCATCGAGGCCGACGATGATGTGGCCGGGGAAGGCGTTGCAGGCATCGTGCAGGAAGCCGGGGGTCTTCACCGCGGCGCTGCCGATAATGACGTAGGTGATGCCGTCGTCCAGATAACGTTCGATGGTCTCCAGATCGCGGATGCCGCCGCCCAGTTGCACCGGAACATCGTCGCCGACCACATCGGTGATGGCCTTGATCGCCGGCTCGTTGACCGGCTTGCCGGCGAAGGCGCCGTTGAGGTCGACCAGGTGCAGCCGCCGGGCGCCGCTGGCCAGCCACTTCCTGGCCATCTCTGCCGGCTCCGCAGAGAACACCGTGGCGCTGTCCATTTCGCCCTGCTTCAGGCGCACGCACTGACCGTCTTTCAGATCGATGGCAGGAATGATCAACATCTTGCTTACCTCGACTTGCCTTCCCAAGTGATGAAATTGCCCAGCAACCGCAGCCCGGCCGCCTGGCTCTTTTCCGGATGAAACTGCACCGCGAACAGGTTGTCGCGCGCCACCGCGCAGGTGAAGGCGAAGGGGTAGTGACTCACCCCCGCCACCACATCGGGCGACGCCGGCTCGACGTAATAGCTGTGGACGAAATAGAACCGGGCACCGTCGTCGATGCCCGCCCACATCGGGTGTTCCATCATCCGGTAGACATTGTTCCAGCCCATGTGCGGCACCTTGAGCCGCTTGCCCTGCGTGTCGTGCATCGCCTCGTCGGGAAAGCGCAGCACCCGGCCCGGCAACAGGCCCAGGCAGGCGGTGTCGCCCTCCTCGCTGTGCTCGAACAGGACCTGCAGGCCCATGCAGATGCCGAGGAAGGGCTTGGTTTGAGAGGCCTCGACGATCGCCTCGCGCAGGCCGCGCCGGTCGATCTCGGCCATGCAGTCGCGCGCCGCGCCCTGGCCCGGAAACACCACGCGGCCGGCCCGGGCGATCACGGCCGGGTCGCCGGTCACCGCCACCTCGGCCTTGGGCGCGACATGTTCGATGGCCTTGGCCACCGAGTGCAGATTGCCCATGCCGTAATCGACGACAGCTACATCCGGCACTTACAGCGTCCCCTTGGTGCTGGGCACCACATCGGCCATGCGCGCATCAAGCTCCAACGCCATGCGCAAGGCACGGCCCAGGGCCTTGAACACCGTCTCGGCCTGATGGTGGGCATTGATGCCGCGCAGGTTGTCGATGTGCAGCGTCACCTGGGCATGGTTGACGAAGCCTTGGAAGAACTCGCGGAACAGGTCGACATCGAACTCGCCGATGCGGGCGCGGGTGAAGTCGACGTGATACTCCAGGCCGGGACGGCCGGAGAAGTCGACCACCACGCGCGACAGGGCTTCGTCCAGCGGCACATAGGCATGGCCGTAGCGGCGGATGCCCTTCTTGGCGCCGACGGCTTTCGCAAACGCCTGGCCCAGGCTGATGCCGATGTCTTCCACCGTGTGGTGGGCATCGATGTGCAGGTCGCCGCGGGCCGCGATGTCGAGGTCGATCAGGCCGTGGCGGGCGATCTGGTCGAGCATGTGGTCGAGGAAGGCCACACCGGTCGCCAGTTTGGCCTGCCCGCTGCCATCCAGGTTCACCTTGACGGTGATCTGGGTCTCCAGGGTATTGCGGCTGATTTCGGCCGTACGCATCGTGCTTATCTCCTCGCTTCCAATTCCGCAGCGAGCGCAGCGAGGAAGGCATCGTTCTCCCCGGGCGCGCCCACAGTCACACGCAAGCAATCATTGAGCAGGGGGTGTGCCCCATGCAGGTTCTTGATCAAGACACCACGGGCCTTGAGCCCGGCAAAAACATTATCGGCCGATGCCACACGGAACAGCAGGAAATTCGCCTGGCTGTCGAACACGGCAACACCCGGCAGTTGCGCCATTGCCGCACGCAGCCGGCCCCGCTCCGCCACGATCTGCGCCGCCTGCCGCTCCAGCACTGCGACATGGCGCAAGGCGAATTCGGCCGCCACCTGGGTCAGCACGTTCACGTTGTAGGGCAGGCGCAGCTTGTCGAATTCCTTGAGCCAGGCCGCTTTGCCGACCAGATAGCCCAGGCGCAGGCCGGCCAGGCCGAGCTTGGACACTGTGCGCATGAGCAGCAGGTTGTCGTAGCGCGCCAGGGCATCGAGGAAGCTGAGGCCGCCGGCGAAGGCGTGATAGGCCTCGTCCAATACGACCAGGCCCGGTGCGGCCTGGATGATGCGCTCCACCACGGCGCGATCGAAAACGTTGCCGGTCGGGTTGTTCGGATAGGCGATGAAGGTCAGCGCGGGTTGATGCTTCGCAATAGCCGCCTGCACCGCCGCCTCGTCCAGGGTGAAATCGGCCTTGAGCGGCACGCCGACATAGTTGAGGCCGGCGAACTGGGCGATCATCCGGTACATGACGAAGCCGGGCTCGACCGAGAGCACGGTGGTGCCGGGCTTGGCCACTGCCAAAGCGAGGATTTGCAGGATCTCGTCCGAGCCGTTGCCGAGCAGGACGTCCAGCTCGGCGGGAATAGCGAAGGCCTCGCGCAACGCCGCCTTCAACTGCGGCGAGCGCGGATCGGGGTAACGATTGATCGCCGCCTCGGCCAACAGCTTGCCCAGTTCGCCGCGTAGCGGCTCGGGCAGCAGATAGGGGTTCTCCATGGCATCGAGCTTGACCATGCCCGTCGCCTCGGCCACGTGATAGGCCGACAGCGCGCGGATGTCCGCGCGGATGATCTGCTCAGGGGTTACGGACGCCATATCGCCAGTGTGCTCGATGCCAATGCGGATGAGATTTTGCTTCGACGTTATCAGGATGCCGGGCATCCTCGCTCTAATCGAAGGATCAGCGCTCCATGCGGAATTCGGCCGACCGCGCATGCGCCTGCAGGCCCTCGCCGTAGGCCAGGGCCGCGGCGATCTCACCCAGGGTCTTGGCGCCCTCGGCCGAGACGTGGATCAGGCTGGAGCGCTTCTGGAAGTCGTAGACACCCAGCGGCGAGGAAAAGCGCGCGGTGCGTGAGGTGGGCAGCACGTGGTTGGGCCCGGCGCAGTAATCGCCCAGGGCCTCGCAGGTATTGCGACCCATGAAGATGGCGCCGGCGTGGCGGATCTTGGGTAGCATCGCCTCGGGATCGGCCACCGACAATTCCAGGTGCTCGGGGGCGATGAAATTGCTGATCTCGGCCGCCTGGTCCAAATCCTTGCACAGGATCAGACCGCCGCGATTGGTGATCGACTGGCGGATCACCTCCTGCCTGGGCATGGTCGGCAGCAGCTTGTCGATGCTGGCCTGCACGGCGTCGAGGAAGGCGGCATCGGGCGAGATCAGGATGGACTGGGCCAGCTCGTCGTGCTCGGCCTGGGAGAACAGGTCCATCGCGATCCAATCCGGATCGGTCTGGCCGTCACAGATCACCAGGATCTCGGACGGGCCGGCGATCATGTCGATGCCGACGATGCCGAATACCCGGCGCTTGGCCTCGGCGACATAGGCGTTGCCGGGGCCGACGATCTTGTCGACCTGGGGCACGGTCTCGGTGCCGTAGGCCAGGGCGGCCACCGCCTGGGCGCCGCCGATGGTGAACACGCGATCGACGCCGGCCACGGCCGCGGCGGCCAGCACCAGGTCGTTGAGCACGCCGTCCGGGGTCGGCACCACCATGATCAGTTCCTTGACCCCCGCCACCTTGGCCGGAATCGCATTCATCAACACCGACGAGGGGTAAGCCGCCTTACCGCCAGGCACATAGAGGCCGACGCGGTCGAGCGCGGTGACCTGCTGGCCGAGCACGGTGCCATCGGCTTCACGATAGGTCCAGGACTGCTGCAACTGCTTTTCGTGATAGACGCGCACCCGCTCGGCCGCCGCCTTGAGCGCGGTCTCCAGGCGTAGCGGCAGCGACTTCAGGGCCTGCTGCAAGCGCGCCTGAGACAGCTCCAAGCCGGCCATGCCGGTCGCCTGCAAGCGATCGAAACGCTGGGTGTATTCGAGCACGGCCGCATCGCCGCGGCTCTTCACGGCCGCGAGAATCTCGGCCACGGCCTGATGCACGGCGGCATCGGTGTCGGCGGAAAAACTGAGCAGATCGGCCAGCCGGGTCTGGAAATCGGCGGCCTTGGCATCGAGACGGGTAATGGCGACGCGGGACATGCTATGGAAACGGGGATCGCTTAAAAACGCATTATAGCCTGCTCGCCTGCCGGAAGGCGTCGATGATGGGCTGAATTTCGCCGTGCTTGAGCTTGAGCGCGGCCTGGTTCACCACCAGCCGGGAACTGATC
Organism: Hydrogenophilaceae bacterium; assembly: GCA_013389055.1. Taxonomy (GTDB): domain Bacteria; phylum Pseudomonadota; class Gammaproteobacteria; order Burkholderiales; family Thiobacillaceae; genus Sulfuritortus. The sequence continues at coordinate 42,805 of JACAEC010000034.1, read as the reverse complement.
TGGCAAATCTCCTCGACGGCAGCAAGGTTGTTCGCCTTGAGCGTGCCGCCGGTGGAAACCAGGTCGACGATCACATCGGACAGGCCGACCAGCGGCGCCAGTTCCATGGAGCCATAGAGCTTGATCAAGTCGATATGCACACCCTTGGCGGCGAAATGCAGCCGGGCCGTCTGCACGTATTTGGTCGCCACCCGGAGCCGCGCTCCGCGTTGCACGGCGCCTTGGTAGTCGAAGCCGACCGGCGTCGCCACCATCATCCGGCACTTGGCGATATTGAGGTCGACCGGCTGGTACAGCCCTTCCCCGCCGTGCTCCATCAGCACGTCCTTGCCGGCGATGCCGAGGTCGGCCGCGCCGTGCTGGACGTAGGTCGGCACGTCGCTGGCGCGCACGATGATCAGGCGCACATCCGGCCGGTTGGTGCCGATGATCAGCTTGCGCGAGGACTCCGGGCTCTCGCTCGGGGTGATGCCCGCCGCCGCCAGCAGCGGCAGGGTCTCTTCGAAGATGCGGCCCTTGGACAAGGCCAGGGTGATCTGGGTCATGCCTTCGCCCTGCGTATGCGCGCACCCAACTGGGTGAGCTTCTGTTCGATCTTCTCGTAACCGCGATCCAGGTGGTAGATGCGCTCGATATGGGTCTCGCCTTCCGCCACCAGGCCGGCGATGACCAGACTGGCCGAGGCCCGCAGATCGGTCGCCATCACCGTGGCCCCTTGCAGCCGGGACACCCCGGTGACGAAGGCGGTATTGCCGTCGATCTTGATGTCGGCGCCCAGGCGGATCAGTTCCACCGCGTGCATGAAGCGGTTCTCGAAGATGGTCTCGCGCATCACCGCCGAGCCCTCGGCTACGCAGTTGATCGCCATGAACTGGGCCTGCATGTCGGTCGGGAAGGCCGGATACGGCGCGGTGCGGATCGACACCGCCTTCAAGCGCTTGGGCGCGGTGATTTGGATGGCCTCGAAGCTGGGCGACTTCTCGGACTGGATCTCGCAGCCGGCGTCGAGCAGCTTGTCGACCACGGCGTCGAGATAGCCGGCCGAGGTGCCGGTCAGCCGCACCTCGCCGCCGGTCGCCGCCGCGGCGCAGAGGAAGGTGCCGGTCTCGATCCGGTCCGGCATGATCCGGTGCGTGGTGCCATGCAAGCGCTCGACACCGCGGATGCGAATGACATCGGTGCCGGCGCCGCTGATCTGGGCGCCCATGGCGATCAGGCATTGGGCCAGGTCGACCACCTCGGGCTCGCGCGCGGCGTTCTCGATCACCGTCTCGCCGTCGGCCAGGCAGGCCGCCATCATCAGGTTCTCGGTGCCGGTCACGGTCACCATGTCGGTGAACAGGCGGGCGCCCTTCAGCCTGGTGGTCTTGGCATGGACATAGCCGTGCTCGACGTTGACCTCGGCACCCATGGCCTGCAGACCCTTGATGTGCTGGTCCACCGGCCGGGCGCCGATGGCGCAGCCGCCGGGCAAGCTGACCTTGGCCTCGCCGCAGCGGGCCATCAGCGGCCCCAGCACCAGGATCGACGCGCGCATGGTCTTGACCAACTCATAGGGCGCCACCGGGTTGTTCAGGCCGCCGGCGTCCAGGGTCACGCTGTCGCCCTCGCGCGCGACCTTCACCCCCATCTGCTCCAAGAGCTTGAGCATGGTGTGGATGTCGTTCAGCGCCGGCACATTGGTGAAGGTGACCGGCTCGCGGGTGAGCAGACAGGCGCAGAGCAGCGGCAGGGCAGCGTTCTTGGCGCCGGAGATGGCGACCTCGCCGGTCAGGCGCTGGCCGCCTTCGATAATCAGCTTATCCATGCCACTCTTCCGGGGTCAGGGTCTGCATGGACAGCGCGTGGATCTCCGCCTTCATCTTGTCGCCCAGGGCCTTGTAGACCAGCTGATGCTGGGCCACGCGCATCTTGCCGCGGAACTCGGCGCTGACGATGGTCGCCTCGAAATGATGGCCGTCGCCATCGACCTTGATGTAGTCGCAAGCCAGGCCGGCCTTGATCCAGGCCTCGATTTGTTCAGGAGTAACCATAGTGGTGTCGAATCTCAGGGCAAACATCTAGAAAAGGGAGGCGCCGCAGCTTAACGGCGTTATATCAATGGCGGAGTTTATAGCCCGAGCGCAATAGCTGCAAAGTCAGGCCGGAAAGAACGATCAGGCATGGCAGCAGCACCGCCAGGGACCGCCAAGGATCGACGTCGGAGACGCCATGGAAGCCATAGCGGAAGCCGTCGATCATGTAGAAGACCGGGTTGTAATGGGAAACAGCCTGCCAAATGGCCGGCAGGGAGTGGATGGAATAGAACACGCCGGACAGGAAGGTCAGCGGCATGATGACGAAATTCTGCACCCCGGCCAGTTGGTCGAATTTCTCGGCCCAGATGCCGGCAATGATGCCCAGACAACCGAACAAGGCACTGGAGGCCAGCGCGAAGATAACGATCCAGAGCGGGTGAAGCAAAGTCAGGTCGGTGAACAACAGGCCGCTCAAGGCCACCCCCACCCCGACCAAGAGGCCGCGCACCATGGCGGCCAGCAGGTAGGCCAGAAAAAACTCCAGATAGGACAAGGGCGGCAGCAGGAAGAACACGATGTTGCCGCTGATCTTGGACTGGATCAGGCTGGACGAGCCGTTGGCAAAGGCATTCTGCAGGATGGCCATCATCACCAGGCCGGGGATCAGGAAGCTGGTATAGGCCACGCCCGGATAGACCTGGACATGCGCCTCCAGCACATGGGAAAAGATCAGCAGATAGAGCAGAGTGGTCAGGATCGGCGCCGCCACGGTCTGCATCAGCACCTTCCAAAAGCGCAGCACTTCCTTGCGGAACAGGGTCAGGAAACCGGTCATCGTTCGGCCCCTCGCATGGTCCGCAGGAAGACCTCTTCCAAGTCAGGCTGGCGTACACACAAGCCTTCAACCTTGATATCGGCTTGGCGCAAGGCCGCCAGCATGCCCTCCAGTTCGGCGTAGTCGTGCAGGCCGAGCTGAAAGACACCCTCCTTTTCTTCGACCAGCCGTGCCTGCAAGGCTTCAGGCAGCCGGGCCGGATTTAGGCGCAGCTCGACCCGCCGCTCGGCATCGGTCCGCAGCAGATTGGCCGTGCGGTCCAGGGCCACGATCTGCCCCTCCTTCAACATCGCCACCCGCTCGCACAACTCCTCGGCCTCTTCCAGATAATGGGTCGTCAGCAGGATGGTATGGCCCTGCTGATTCAATTCGCGAACGAACTGCCACAGGGTCTGGCGCAGTTCGACGTCGACCCCGGCGGTCGGCTCGTCCAACACGATCACCGGCGGTTTGTGCACCAGGGCCTGGGCCACCAGCACCCGCCGCTTCATGCCGCCGGACAGCCGGCGCATGTTGGTGTCGGCCTTGTCGGTCAGGTTCAAATGATGCAGCAAGGCATCGATCCAGTCGTCGTTGCGGCGCAGGCCGAAATAGCCGGACTGGAACTCGAGGGTCTCGCGCACGGTGAAGAAGGGGTCGAACACCAGCTCCTGCGGCACCACGCCCATGTTGCGCCGGGCCTCGCGGTACTGGCGGACGACGTCGAAGCCCATGACGCTGGCCTCGCCGCCGGTGGCGCGGGTGAGGCCGGCCAGGATGCTGATCAGCGTGGTCTTGCCGGCACCGTTGGGGCCGAGCAACGCGAAGAACTCGCCCTGCTCCACTTCGAGATCGACGCCGCGCAGGGCCTCGAGGCTACCAAAGCGCTTGGCCAAGCCCTGCAGGCGAATCGCCGCCGGCATGGTCAAGCGTCGAGGAATTCGGCCACGCCGTAAAGCGTAGCCAGGCTGGATAGCGTGGCGGGGATATTGCGAAAACTGAGAGGACGGCCCTGGCTCGCGGCCGCCCGTTTCCACGACATCATCAGGCTCAGTGCCGCTGAATCGACATGGCTGACCCCGGACAGATCAAACTGCGCGCACCCTTGCGCCATGGCCTGCAGCCCTTCTTCCAACAGGACGTTGGCCGTCGCCAAGGTCAGCTGGCCTTCCGGATAGGCGGTATCGGCTTCGACACGCATGCCAGATCAGCCACCGCTCGCCGAAGTCTGATTGCGTCGGACCAGCGACTGGATCAGGCCGGCGATGCCGTTCTTGCGCACTTCGCTGTTGAAGGAGTTGCGATACACCGTCACCAGGCTGACGCTATCGACCAGGACGTCGTACACCTTCCAGCCGCCCTCCTGCTTCTCCAGGCGATAGTCGATGGCAACCGGCGGCGCCCCCGGCTTGCTCACCTCGGTGCTGACCAGCACGTCGGTATCGCCCGGCTGCATCCTGATCGGCTTGAACTCGATCTTGTAGTCCGCCACGCTGGTGATCGCCGCCGAATAGGTACGCACCAGCAGGGCCTTGAACTCACGGGTCAACTGCTCCTGCTCGTCCGGCGTGGCCTGGCGCCAGCTCTTGCCGACGGCCAGTTGAGTCATCTGGCGGAAATCGAAATGGGGCAGGACCTTGGTTTCCATCAGGGCATAGACCTTCTTGCTGTTGCCGCCCTTGATGTCCTTGTCCTGCTTGACGATGCGGACCACGTCGTTGGTGGTGTCCTTGACCAGGACATCCGGCGCCAAGGCATTGGCCGCGGCCATGGCCGGCACTGCCGACAAGGCTAGTAAAGCAATGAAACGAATCGCATTGATCATGGTGAATACTCCTGAATTCATGGCTCAGCCGGGCTGGCCGGGGTATCGGTACTGGCACCGCCCTCGTCCGCCTTGCTGTAGAGGAACTGGCCGATCAGGTTTTCCAGTACCACGGCACCCTGGGTGATCTTGAGCTTCTCGCCGGCGGCCAGCATCTTGTCATCCGCCCCTGCTTCCAAGGCAACGTATTGCTCGCCCAACAGGCCCGAGGTCATGATCGCCGCGCTGCTGTCCTTGGGGAACTGGTAACGCTTGTCGATATTCAGCATCACCTCGGCCTCGTAGGTCTCGCTGTTGAATTGAATATCGGCTACCCGGCCGACCACGACGCCGGCGCTTTTCACCGGCGCCCGCACCTTGAGGCCGCCGATGTTCTCGAACTCGGCCTTGATCATGTAGCTCGAGGCGACATCGAAGGCCCCCATGCTGCCCACCTTGAAAGCAAGGAACAGCAGCGCGGCCAGGCCGGCGGCGACGAAGACCCCCACCCAAAGGTCGAGTGTGGAACGCTTCATGGACATGATTAACTCACTCCCCGGAACATGAACGAGGTCAAGACGAAATCCAGTGCCAAAATGGTCAGGCTGGAGGTTACCACGGTGCGCGTCGTGGCACGGGAGACGCCTTCCGCCGTGGGCGGGGCGTCGTAGCCTTCGAACAACGCGATCAAGGTGATCGCCACGCCGAACACCGCACTCTTGATGATGCCGTTGACGATGTCCTCCCGGAAATCGACGGCGGCCTGCATCTGCGACCAGAACGAGCCCTCGTCGACCCCCAGCAGCACCACGCCGACCAGGTAGCCGCCGAACACGCCCATGGCGGAAAACATGGCAGCCAGCAGCGGCATGGCGATCACCGCGCCCCAGAAACGCGGTGCGACCACCCGGGCGATCGGGTCCACGGCCATCATCTCCAGGGCAGAAAGCTGCTCGGTCGCCTTCATCAGGCCGATCTCGGCGGTGATGGCCGAGCCGGCCCGGCTGGCGAACAGCAGGGCCGCCACCACCGGGCCCAATTCCCGCACCAGCGACAGGGCGACCAGCACGCCCAGGGCCTCTTCCGAACCATAGGTCTGCAAGGTCTCGTAGCCCTGCAGACCCAGCACCATGCCGACGAACAGGCCGGAGACCAGGATGATGATGAGCGAGAGCACGCCGGCGTTGAAGATCTCCTTGATCACCAGATGGAAGCGCCGGAAGCTGGTGCCGGAATACATCAGGGTCAGCATCAGAAAGCGGCTGGCCATGCCCAGCCGCCAGATGCTGTTGGTCACCCGGGCGCCCATGCGCCGCAAGATGTGGACGAGGCCTTCGATCATTGCGCGAACCCCAGATCAGCAAGATAGGTCGACGAAGGATAGTGGAACGGCACCGGGCCATCCATTTCGCCGTGCACGAACTGGTGGACGAAAGGCAGATCGGAGGCCTTGAGCTCATCCGGCGTGCCTTCGGCCTCGACCACGCCCTCGGAGATGAAATAGACGTAATCGACGATCTTGAGCGACTCGTGGATATCGTGGGTGACCACGATGGAGGTCATGCCCAGGGTATCGGTCAGTCGGCGGATCAGGTTGCCGATCACCCCCAAGGAGATCGGATCCAGCCCGGCGAAGGGCTCGTCGTACATCACCAGCATGGGTTCGAGCGCGATCGCCCGGGCCAGCGCAACCCGGCGGGCCATGCCGCCGGACAGCTCGGCCGGCATCAGGTTCTGGCCGCCGCGCAGGCCGACGGCGTTCAGCTTCATTAGCACCAGGTCGCGGATCATGGCTTCCGGCAGGTCGGTGTGCTCGCGCAGGGGAAAGGCGACGTTGTCGTAGACCGAAAGGTCGGTGAACAGGGCGCCGAACTGGAACAGCATGCCCATGCGCCGGCGCAGGTCGTGCAAATGATGGAAATCGAGGCTGCCGACCGATTGCTTGTCCACCAGCACCTGGCCTTGGGTCGGCTTGAGCTGGCCGCCGATCAGGCGCATCAGGGTGGTCTTGCCGCAGCCGGAGTTGCCCATGATGGCGACGACCTGGCCGCGATGCGCCTCCAGATTGATGCCCTTGAGCACCATGCGGCCGCCATAGGTAAATGAAAGGTCCCTGACCTGAACGAGCTTATCCGACACAAATTGTCCTTGTTTTGGCGCGAATTCTAGGCAATTTCAGGCATTCCCTCAAAGCCCCATCAGATCGAGCATCGCCCGCACCTCGGCCAGGCGGCTCAGATCGGCATCGCGGCTGATCAGATAGACCGGCGCCTGACCCCACTGGCTGCGCAGCCGATCGGCCAAAGGGCGCAAGGCCGTGGCCGCATCGAACCAGAGCAGCCGGGCATCCGTCGCCGAGTCGACCAGCACCGCCCGGCCACCGAAGGCCTCAGCCGCTGCGGCATCCCTCCCACCCGATTCGGACGCTTCCAGGATGAAACGAAAATCCTCCTGTGTCTCTTGGGCCCATTGTGCCCAGATCTCGGACGCCAAGTCCGCCCAAGCAGCGCGTTCCAGGTAAACGCAACGGTACAGGGTGTTGTAGAAAGCCAACCGCCATTCGGCCGGCATTTCCTCCGGATAGAACGCGCCCTGCCAGGAAGGGTGGTCCCAACCGGCGGCGCCGAGGTAGACGGCGTAGCTCATGGCCGCAAGGTCACTCCCGCCGCCACAGCGTGCCCTGGGGGCCGTCTTCCAGCACGATGCCGGCCGCCTTCAGCTCGTCGCGGATGGCATCCGAGCGGGCAAAGTCCTTGGCCTTGCGCGCGGCCAGGCGCTCGGCGATCAGCGCCTCGATCCGCTCGGCCGGGTAGCCGCCCGCCTCGACCGCGCCACCTTTGAGGAAGGCCTCCGGCTCGCGCTGCAGCAGGCCCAGCACGCCGCCCAGGGCCTTGAGCAGGCCGGCCGCCTGCGGGTCGCGGCCCTTGTTCACTTCCACTGCCAGGTCGAACAGCACCGCCATCGCCTCCGGGCTGCCGAAGTCGTCGTCCATCGCCGCCTTGAAGCTGGCGGCATAGGGGTTGTGCCAGTCGATCGCCATCGTCGGGGCCTCCAGCCCGCGCAGCGCCGTGTACAGCCGGGTCAGCGCCGCCTTGGCGTCGTCCAGGTGCTGGTCGGAATAATTGAGCGGGCTGCGGTAATGGGCGCGCAGGATGAAAAAGCGCACCACCTCGGGATCGTACTTGGCCAGCACCTCGCGAATGGTGAAGAAATTGCCCAGGCTCTTGGACATCTTCTCGTCGTCCACCCGGACGAAGCCGTTGTGCAGCCAGTAATTGACGAACTTGCAGCCGTGGGCGCCCTCCGATTGGGCGATCTCGTTCTCGTGGTGGGGAAACTGCAGGTCCTGGCCGCCGCCGTGGATGTCGAAATGCGGGCCCAAGAGGTCCGAGCCCATGGCCGAGCACTCGATGTGCCAGCCCGGCCGCCCCTGCCCCCAGGGCGAAGGCCAGGCCGGCTCGCCCGGCTTGGCCGCCTTCCACAGCACGAAGTCCATGGGGTCGCGCTTGTTCGGGTCCACCTCCACCCGCTCGCCGGCGCGCAGGTCTTCCAGCGACTTGCCCGAGAGTTGGCCGTAGTCGGCGAACTTGCCCACGGCGTAATAGACGTCGCCGTTCGGCGCCGGGTAGGCGAAACCGCGCTCGATCAGGGCCTGGATCATGGTGAGCATCTTGCCCACATACTCGGTCGCCCGCGGTTCAAAGTCCGGCGCCTGCACGCCCAGGGCCGCGCCGTCCGCGTGCATGGCGTCGATGAAGCGCTGGGTCAGTGCGGTGTAGGGCTCGTTGTTCTCGTGGGCCCGCTTGATGATCTTGTCGTCGATGTCGGTGATGTTGCGGACATAGGTGACCTCCAGCCCCGAGGCCTTGAGCCAGCGGGTGATCATGTCGAACACCACCAGCACCCGGGCGTGGCCCAGGTGGCAATAGTCGTAGACGGTCATGCCGCAGACGTACATGCGCACCTTGCCGGGTTCGATGGGCACGAATTCCTGTTTCTCGCGGGCGAGGGAGTTGTAGAGCTTGAGCATGGGGCGGGCAGCGCTTGCGGCGAAAAACCGCGATTTTAACGGAAGCCGGCAGCAAGCCCCAATGCGATAATCCCCCGCCATGACCACTCCTGATACTCCCGCCCTCGAACTATTGCGCCGCATCTTCGGCTACGACCAATTCCGCGGCAGCCAGCAGGCCGTCATCGAGCACGTGAGCCAAGGCCTCGATGCCTTGGTGCTCATGCCCACCGGCGGCGGCAAATCGCTCTGCTACCAGTTGCCCGCCCTGCTTAGGCCCGGCGTCGGCGTCGTGGTCTCGCCGCTGATCGCGCTGATGCAGGACCAGGTCGATGCCCTGAGGCAAAACGGCGTCGCCGCCGCCTTCCTCAATTCCAGCCTGGAGGCCGGCGAGGCCAATGCCATCGAGCGGGCCGCCCGCGCCGGCGAGATCAAGCTGCTCTACGTCGCGCCCGAACGGCTGGTGACCGAACGATTCCTCGCCCTGCTCGACGCGTTGGAGGCCGGGCCGGGCCTCGCCCTGTTCGCCATCGACGAGGCCCATTGCGTCTCGCAATGGGGCCACGACTTCCGCCCGGAATACCTGCAACTGTCCACCCTACACGAGCGCCACCCCCGGGTGCCGCGCATCGCGCTTACCGCCACGGCCGACGAGACCACCCGCAATGAGATGGCCCAACGCCTGGGCCTGATCGGCGCCCGGGTGTTCCTGGCCAGCTTCGACCGGCCCAACATCCGCTACAGCGTGGTCGAAAAGGACAACCCGCGCCGGCAACTGCTGCAATTCCTGGCCGACCATAAAAACGAGGCCGGCATCGTCTACTGCCTGTCGCGCAAGAAGGTGGAAGAGACCGCCGAATGGCTGCAGCGCGAGGGCTTCAACGCCCTGCCCTACCACGCCGGCCTGGACAGCGCCCTGCGGGCCGAACACCAGCGCCGCTTCCAGCGCGAAGAGGCCGTGGTCATGGTCGCCACCATCGCGTTCGGCATGGGCATCGACAAGCCCGACGTGCGCTTCGTCGCCCACCTCGACCTGCCCAAGAGCATCGAGGCCTATTACCAGGAGACCGGCCGGGCGGGGCGCGACGGCGAACCGGCCGAGGCCTGGATGAGCTACGGCCTGCAAGACATCGCCCTGCAACGCGCCCGCATCGACGAATCCGAGGCACCGCCCGAAAGGAAGCGGCTGGAGGCGCAAAAGCTCAAAGCGCTGCTGGCCTATTGCGAGGCCCCGCGCTGCCGCCGCACCGTGCTGCTCGACTACTTCGGCGAGCATAGCGCGCCCTGCGGCAACTGCGACGTCTGCCTCAACCCGCCCGAACTGTTCGACGGCAGCGTCGCCGCGCAAAAGGCCCTGTCCGCCGCCTGGCGCACCGGCCAGCGCTTCGGCAGCGGCCACCTCATCGACATCCTGCTCGGCAAGACCACCGACAAGGTCAAGAGCTTCGGCCACGACCAACTGCCCACCTTCGGCGTCGGCACCGAACACAGCGAGGCCGAGTGGCGCGGCATCTTCCGCCAACTGGTCGCCGCCGGCCTGCTGCAAGCCGACCTCGCCGAATACGGCGCGCTCAAGCTCACCGAGGCCGCCCGGCCGGTATTGAAAGGCGAGCAGACCGTGCAGCTTCGCCGCCCCACCCGCGCGGCCCGCGGCAAGCAGGCCCGCTCCAGCAGAATTACCCAGCGCGACGACGGCCTGCTGGCGAAAGATCAGCCTCTGTTCGACAGACTGCGCGCCTGGCGCCTGGACAAGGCCCGCGAACAAGGCGTGCCCGCCTACGTCATCCTGCACGACAAGACCCTGCGCCAGCTCGCCACCCTGCGCCCGGAAGGCGAAGCGGCCCTGGCCGACATCACGGGCCTGGGCGCGGCGAAGCGGGAGCACTATGGGAAGGAATTGCTGGAGCTGATTGCGGAGTGGGCGGAGTAGCAAGCACCCGGCTATATAGCCGTCATCGCGAGCACCCTGAAGGGCATAAAGCGCGAAGCGCCGTGGCGATCCATAACCCAAAACAAACCGGCTTGGCCAATCCATCCCAAATGGCATATCATTAAATCCCATTTGGCAACAACCCGAGGCCGCCATGAGCACCGCCACCGAAACCGGACGCGCCCTTAAACCCCGCCGCACCGCCACCGCCGTCAAGCCCAAGGCCACAATCAAGAAAACCATCACCGCCGGCAAGGCCCATACCGTGAAGGCCTCCGCCGCCCGCTTCGCCGCCTTCATCGCCAAAGAGCCGACCACCGGCGAGCTGCTGATCAAACGGGTGCGCAAAGGCTACCCGGCCGACCTGGTGAAACATGCCGGCATGTTCTTCAGCATCCCGGAAAAACGGGTGCTCCAGGTCATCGGTGTGCCCAGCACCACGGCGCATCGCTACCAGACCCAGGGCAAGCCGCTCGACCCCGCCGCCTCCGAACGGGTCCATCGGGTGGCCATCGTCACCCGCCAGGCCATCGACGTCTTCGGCGCCACCGAGCCGGCCAAGGGTTGGATGCTACGGCCCAACCACGCCCTGGGCGATACCCCGCCGCTCGATCTGCTGGACACCGAAATCGGCGCCAACGCCGTCCGCCGCATCCTCGTCGCCATCGCCGAAGGCGGGGTCGTGTGAAACGTTTTTGGCGCATCGCCAAGCAGCGCCACGCCCTCGACAAAAGCTGCGAGGGCAACCGCCTGGTCGGCGGCCGTTGGAACAAGCCCGGCTACGGCGCCCTCTACGCCGCCGAAACCATCGAACTCGCCTCGCTGGAAAAATTCGTCCACACCGCCGGCATCGCCCCCGCCGACCTGGTGCTCATCGCCGTGGACGTGCCGGACGCCCCCGGCCTGGCCCGCCGAGTCGAACTCGACGAACTACCCGCTGGCTGGTGCGGCCTGCCTGCCTCCGACGCCGCCCAGGGTTTCGGCAGCCAGTGGCTGGCCGGTGCTAAAGAGTTGGTGCTGCTGGTGCCCTCGGTCATCGTGCCCGAAAGCCGGAATGCGGTGATCAATCCGCTGCATCCTCGCTATACCGAGGTGGCCTTGAGCGTCGTGCGGGATTTTCGGTTTGATCCAAGGATGTATGGCGGGGTCAGGTAATTCTCTCCATACGCGGTATATTTTCACCCAGTCACACGGGGGGCGCATGAACAAGCTCAATTCGATACTCGCCGCGCTCGGACTCACCGCCGGCATCGCCCTGGCCGAGGAACCGGCCCCAGCATCAACGCCTACCCCAGAACCAACGCCAGCCCCGGCCGAGCAGATACCGGCCCCGCTGCCGATCGGCCGCTATCAGGTCATCGACGGCAGCTTCTCCAACACCCCCGACGCCCCGGAAAAGCAGTTCAAGCGCCCGGTCATCCTGGACACGGCCACCGGCACCATCAAGGTCTGCGACTACATCTACAAGGACATCGGCAAGCAGAAAGACGGCCGGGCTTACTGGTCGGCCACGCCAACCTGCTGGCCCTTCGTCACCGGGGAATCGGTGAAGGTGCCGAAGGTGAAATAGCGCGATCGGACGGTGCGTGGACGCAGAGCGGGAGCACTACGTGAAGGAACTGCTGGAACTGATCGCGGAGTGGGCGGAATAAGGCACATGCCTACGCGAAAATCACATGAATAAAGCAAACTAGCCTTACGGAGAATCAGAGCATGGCCTCCTGTGGATTTCCGCAGGCTCTCAGCAGGCTCTCGGGGTCAGGTCTTGCATTCACGCACTACACAACCAACCTTCCAAGCCGCTGTGATGCGTAGTGTCCATGGATCGCCGCGTCGCTTCGCTCCTCACGATGACGGGCTAGGTTTTACCCCTGCTCCTTCACCCACGAATCCTTCAGCGTCACCGCCCGGTTGAACACCGGCTTGCCTGCTTTGTGATCGAAACGGTCGGCGCAGAAGTAGCCCAGGCGCTCGAACTGGTAGCGGGTCTCGGGCGCGGCCTGGGCCACCACCGGCTCGACCCAGCCCTGCACTACTTCCAATGAATGTGGGTTGATGAATTCGAGGAAGTCGCGGTCCTTGTGGCCGTCCGGCTCGGGGTCGGTGAATAGCCGGTCGTACAGGCGAATCTCGGCGGGCACGGCGTGTTCGGCCGAGACCCAGTGGATGACGCCCTTGACCTTGCGGCCCTGGGGGTTCTTGCCCAGGGTGTCGTGGTCGATGGAACAGCGCAGCTCAGTGACGTTGCCGGCAGCATCCTTCACCACTTCGTCGCACTTGATGACATAGGAATAGCGCAGGCGCACTTCGCCGCCCAAGGTCAGGCGCTGCCAGCCGGCGGGCGGGGTCTCGGCGAAGTCGTCCTGCTCGATCCAGATCTCTTTCGAAATCGGCACGTCGCGCTCGCCGAATTCCGGGTGGTTGGGGTGGAAGCCGGCGCTGCGGCTGGCGGTGACGCCGGCCTGGAAATTGGTGAGCACCACCTTCAGCGGGCGGATCACCGCCATGACGCGCGGGGCGCGGCCTTCCAGGTCTTCGCGGATGCAGCCTTCGAGCACGGCCATGTCGACCACGTTCTCGCTCTTGGAGATGCCGATGCGGCGGGCGAATTCGCGGATGCCTTCCGGCGTGTAGCCGCGCCGGCGCATGCCGTGGATGGTGGGCATGCGCGGGTCGTCCCAGCCGGCGACCAGGCCCTGGGTGACCAGCTGCAGGAGCTTGCGCTTGCTGGTGACGGTGTAGTGCAGCTCCAGCCGGGAGAACTCGATCTGCTGCGGGTGGCAGGGCACCGAGATGTTGTCCAGCACCCAGTCGTAGAGCGGGCGGTGGTCTTCGAACTCCAGGGTGCACAGCGAATGGGTGATGCCTTCCAGCGCATCTGAGATGCAGTGGGTGTAGTCGTACATCGGGTAGATCACCCAGGCATCGCCGGTGCGGATGTGGTGCGCCCGGCGGATGCGGTAGATCACCGGGTCGCGCAGGTTGATGTTGGGCGAAGCCATGTCGATCTTGAGCCGCAGGGTCTTGGCGCCGTCGGCGAATTCGCCGGCGTGCATGCGGGCGAACAGGTCCAGGTTCTCTTCGACGCTGCGCTCGCGATAGGGGCTGTTCTTGCCTTTTTCAGTGAGCGTGCCGCGGTATTCGCGCATCTGCTCCGGGGTCAGGTCGTCGACATAGGCCAGGCCCTTGCCGATCAGCTCGACCGCGAAGCCATAGAGCTTTTCGAAATAGTCCGAGGCCCAACGCACCTCGCCGGCCCACTGGAAGCCCAGCCACTGCACGTCTTCCTGGATGGCCTGGGCGTATTCGGTGCTTTCCTTCTCCGGGTTGGTGTCGTCGAAGCGCAGGTTGCACCGGCCCTGATAGTCCTCGGCCAGGCCGAAGTTCAGGCAGATCGACTTGGCGTGGCCGACGTGCAGGTAGCCGTTGGGCTCGGGCGGAAAGCGGGTCTGGATGGTACTGTGCTTGCCCGTCGCCAGGTCGTTGTCGATGACGGTGCGGATGAAATGCTGGACGGGAGGGACGGGGCTAGTCATGCCAAATTTGGAGAAATCAATCGGGGATTCGCAGGCTGTGTGCTATTTTCTGGTTGACTGCTAAAATTGCGCGGTCAAATCCCGCGAAAACGGCGAAAAGTATAGCACAATGACCCTTACTCGAATTCTTGTACTCAGCCTTGGCGCCCTGCTTTGCAGCACCGCGCTGGCAGCCGGCACCCCCTCCCTGCAGGATGCGAATCAACTGTTCAAACAAGGCCGCTACCCGGCCGCGCTGGACCAGGTCAACGCCTATCTCGCAGCACACCCGAAAGAGGCGCAGGCGCGCTTTCTCAAGGGCTTGGTGCTGACCGAGCTCAACCGCATCCAGGACGCCATCCGCGTCTTCACCGACCTGACCGAGGACTATCCGGAACTGCCCGAACCTTACAACAACCTGGCCGTGCTCTATGCCGCACAAGGCCAGTACGACAAGGCGCGCAACAGCCTGGAAATGGCCATCCGCACCCATCCGAGCTATGCCACCGCCCACGAGAACCTGGGCGACATCTACGCCAAGATGGCCTCGCAGTCCTACGACAAGGCCTTGCAACTGGACAAGGGCAACCTCTCGGCGCAGACCAAACTGTCGCTGATCAAGGACCTGTTCAACCCGGCCCCCCAGATGGCCAGCAGCAAGGGCAAGAGCAAGACCACGGCCGCCAAGGCGGTGCCGCTGACCACCGAGCCGACGCCGCCGATGCCGGAGCCGGCCGTGCGGGATAAAACCGTCGCTGCCGCTGCCGAGGTCAATCCGACTACCGCAGCCCAGACGGAAACCGCCCCCGCTGCAAAAGCCAATGACATTGCAGCAGCCACGAACAAGGCCAAGTCGCCCGCCAAGCCGCTGGCCCTGCCGGCCGATCCCAAGCTGGCCGCCGAGAAGCTGCTGCGGGCCTGGGCCGATGCCTGGAGCCGGCGCGATGCCGACGCCTATCTGTCCTTCTATGCCGACAACTTCAAGGTGCCCGGCAAGAAAAGTCGGGCCGAATGGGCCGAGGAGCGCCGCGTCCGGGTGACCCGGCCGGAATACATCAAGGTCGAACTGAGCAAGATCAGCGCCAAGGTGAAGGGCAAGCAGGTCTTTGTCACCTTCCGCCAACAGTACGAGTCGAACTTCCTCAAAAATCAATCCACCAAGCGGATTACCCTTGAAAAACAAGGGGGAACGTGGAAAATCACCGAAGAACGTTGATTCGGCGAGCATCGAGCATGCTGAGAGCAGTCCTGATCCTGTGCGCTGTCGCTGTCTGGGCCGGCCCTGCTGCTGCGGCGGATCGGCCCGTGCAAGTGGCCGCCCTCGACAGCAGCCGCTTCATGCCTTCGCCCGATGCCCTGATCGCCAAGACCATGGAGGCCATCCGGGCCAGCCGGCTGGACGAGGCCCTGAAGGAAGTCGATCGGGTGATCGCCCTGCGCCCCGACTTCAAGCTTGCCCACCTGATCAAGGGCGACCTGCTGCTCGCCCGGGCCAAACCGCTGCCGACCCTGGGTGCCGCATCGAACCGGGGCTCCGAGCAGTCGCTGTCCGACCTGCGCGAAGAGGCGCGGGTGCGCCTGCTGAGCTATCTCGACCAACCCAACCCCAACCTGCTGCCGAAAAACATCCTGCAGCTCGCCGCCGGCCAAAAGTACGTGCTGCTGGCCGACACCAGCCGTTCCCGGCTCTATCTGTTCGAAAACGTCGAGGGCGAGCCGCGCCTCTTGCGCGACTACTACCTGACCATCGGCCGCAACGGCACCGACAAGCGCATCGAGGGCGACAAGCGGACCCCGATCGGCGCCTACACCATCACCAGCCAGTTGCCGCAAAAACAGCTCACCGATTTCTACGGCACCGGCGCCTTCCCGATCAATTATCCCAACGAGTGGGACCAGGCCCAGGGCCGCGGCGGCCACGGCATCTGGCTGCACGGCACGCCGCCCGACACCTACAACCGCGCCCCCCGCGCCAGCGATGGCTGCCTGGTGCTGACCAATCCCGACCTGTCCGAGATCGGCCAGTGGGTGAAGCCGGGCACGCCCTTCGTGATCACCGACCGGGTGGAATGGCTGGACCGCCAGGCCTGGTCCGAGCAGCGGCAGAAACTGATCGACAAGCTGGCCCAGTGGAAGGGCGACTGGGAAAACCGGGATGCCGAGCGCTTCCTCAAGCACTATGCCAGCAGCTTCCTGCAGGGCCAGGGCCGCGCTTGGGCCGAAAGCAAACGCCGCAACCTCACCGACAAGGATTGGATTCGCGTTGCCCTGTCGGAAACCAGCCTCTATCTCTACTCGGGCGACGACATGGCCGTCGCCAGCTTCCAGCAGGACTACGCCAGCGACAAGCTCAGCGATGCGACGCGCAAACGCCTCTACCTGAAACAGGAAAATGGCGACTGGCGCATCGTGCTGGAAAAAGCCGTCGACGACGAAAAACGCGTGGCCAAGCTGGCCCGCTGATCTCTTCTTTCAATTCCACTTTCAATAGCACTTTCAATTCCGGGAACACCCACCATGGTCAAACTGCACACCAATTTCGGCACCATCACCCTTGAACTCGACGCCGCCAAGGCCCCGGACACCGTGGGCAATTTCCTGCAATACGTGCGTGACGGTTTCTACGACAACACCATCTTCCACCGGGTGATCGACGGCTTCATGATCCAGGGCGGCGGCTTCACCCCGGATATGGAGCAGAAGCCCACGCGGGCGGAGATCCAGAACGAAGCACACAACGGCCTCAAGAATGCGGCCTACACCATCGCCATGGCCCGCACGCCCAACCCGCATTCGGCCACCGCCCAGTTCTTCATCAACGTCAACGACAACGGCTTCCTCGACTTCACCGAGCCTTCTCCCCGCGGCTATGGCTATTGCGTGTTCGGCCAGGTCGTCGAAGGCAAGGATGTCGTCGACCGGATCAAGAAGGTGCAGACCGGCAGCCGCGCCGGTCACCAGGACGTGCCGGTGGAGCCGGTGATCATCGAGCGGGCCGAACTGGTCGAAGAGGCCGAGCCCGCCGCTTGAACCCAGCCCTCGGCAGCCCCATGGCGGACGCCGGTCACAGCCTGTTTATCTCCGATCTGCACCTGAGCCCCGGGCTGCCCGGGGCGGTCGCCCTCTTCCGCCGTTTTCTGAGCGAGATCGCCCCCCAGGCCGAGGCGCTCTACATCCTGGGCGATTTTTTCGAGGCCTGGATCGGCGATGACGACCTGGCCCTGCCCTTCCATGCCGACATCGCGGCAGCCCTGCGGCAACTCAGCGAGCGCGGCGTCCGGCTCTATCTGATGCACGGCAACCGCGACTTCCTGCTGGGCGAACGCTTTTGCCAGGCCAGCGGGGCGAGCTTGCTTAGCGACCCGCAGCTAATCGACCTCTACGGCAGCCCCACCCTGCTCGCCCACGGCGACCAATTCTGCACCGACGACCTGGCCTACCAAGCCTTCCGCCAGCAAGTGCGCAATCCTGCGTGGCAGGCCGGGTTTCTGGCCAAGCCGCTGGCGGAACGCCGCGAGATGGCTCGGCAGCTGCGTGCGCAAAGCGAACTGGAAAAGGCGGCCAAAGAAATGGCCATCATGGATGTGAATCTCGACGCGCTGGCGGCCACGCTGCGTAAGTACGGCTACCCGCGCCTGATCCACGGCCACACCCATAGGCCGGCCCACCATTTGCACGAAATCGACGGCCATGCCTGCGAACGCTGGGTACTGCCCGATTGGTATGAGGGCGGGGGCTATCTGCGTTGCAGCCGGCAAGGCTGCGAGGCCGTCAGCCTAAGGTGATGTGCTCAGCTTGAAGCGCTGATATTTCGCCGGCAGCTCGAACAGGCCGGCCGGCGCCTCGCGCACGACATGGCTGCGATAGATTCGGCTGCGGCCATCGCCGTATTGCAGCGTCAGCGGCAGGCCGAAATCGTATTCGATCCCCGCCCGCACGATATCGAGCCACAGGCTGCATGGATCGCGCATGTCCTCCGGCATCATCTGCCACGCGGCAGATTGATTGGCCGCCAGGGCCCGGCGCAGGTCGCCCAGCAGGCGGCTGGCCTGGGGCAACAGGCCCGGCACCGCCCGAATCTCCAGACAGAGCTTGTCGTTCAACTTGAGCCTGACATGCTGCTCGGCACCCGCGGCCTGTTTCTCCACGGCCAAGCGCCAATCCTTGGGCAGTTTCAGCCTGGCCTTGCCGGCAGGGATTTCGGTGATGCGCTCGGCGCTATGGGTCACCACATAGAGTTTCTTCGCCCGCCGGTCGTACAGGGTGAAATCTTCCGCATCCTGGCCGTAATCCAGCCGCACCTTGTCGCCCAGGATCAGGACGCGACTGAGGTAAGGCGCCTCGCCCGGATCGGTGTCCTCGAACAGGATCTCTGTCGTCTGCCGGGCGAAGACCAGGCCCGGCAGCAGCATCAGCAACAGCCAGACATACCTCATAGGCGATCGAGCCCGCGCGCGAGGTCGGCCTTGAGGTCGGCCACCGCCTCCAGGCCGACCGCGATGCGGATCAGACCGTCGCCGATGCCGGCCGCCGACCGCTGCTCCGGGGTCATCCGGCTGTGGGTGGTGGTGGCCGGATGGGTTATGGTGGTCTTGGCGTCGCCCAGGTTGGCCGTGATCGACAGCAGCTTGGTCGAATCGATCACCTGCCAGGCGCCGTCCTTGCCGCCGACCACCTCGAAGGCGACGATGCCGCCGCCGGTCTTCTGCTGTTGCATGGCCAGTTGATGCTGCGGATGCGAAGGCAGGCCCGGATAGAGCACGCGGCCGACCTTGGGCTGCGCCTCCAGCCAGGTCGCCAGTTCCAGGGCATGGCGGGAATGCGCCTCCATGCGCAGGCTCAGGGTCTCCAGGCCCTTGAGCAGCACCCAAGCGTTGAAGGCGGACAGGGTCGGGCCCGCGGTGCGCAGGAAAGTATAGACCCCCTCCATCAACTCCTTGCTGCCGAGCACCGCGCCACCCAACACCCGGCCCTGGCCATCGAGATACTTGGTGGCCGAGTGGATGATGATGTCGGCGCCCAACTTCAAGGGCTGCTGCAGGGCCGGCGAGCAGAAGCAGTTGTCCACCGCCAGCCAGGCGCCCGACTCGTGAGCGATCTTGGCCAGGGCGGCGATGTCGCTCACCTCGGTCAGCGGATTGGACGGCGACTCGACGAAGAACAGCCGGGTGTTCGGCTTGACCGCGTGGCGCCACTCCTCGGGATCGGTCGGCGAGACATAGGTGGTCTCGATGCCGAAGCGGCCGAGGATGTTGCTGAACAACTGCACGGTGGAGCCGAAGATCGAGCGCGAGGCGACGATGTGTTCGCCCGCCTTCATCAGCCCCATCACCGTGGCCAGGATGGCGGCCATGCCGGAGGCGAAGGCGACGCAGCGCTCGGCCCCTTCCAGGGCGGCCAGCCGCTGCTCGAACATCGATACCGTCGGGTTGGTGAAGCGGGCGTAGATGTTGCCCGGCTCGGCTCCGGAAAAACGCGCCGCCGCCTGGGCCGCGCTGTCGAACACGAAGCTGGAGGTGAGGAACATCGCCTCGGAATGCTCGTGGAACTGGCTGCGCACGGTGCCGGCCCGCACGGCCAGGGTCTCGAGTTCGTAATCGTCGGTCATGGCAATCCCCAAAAACAAAAACCCGTTTTGCGCTTGCGCTGCCAAAACGGGTTTTTTGCCACGCTTTAGCGGTATTTGTAACGCGCCCGCAAGCTGTTCTCAAATCGGCGCAGAACCAAAGCTACTCCGGCCCTAACGGCCTGTCAACGCTCAAGCCGCATTGAGGTTCAGATGCATCTGCCGGGTCGGCGGCGAGGCCACCACCGGCGTCACGCCGCTGCGCTCGGCCTCCAGGCGGGCCAGGTATTCCTCGGTAATGTCGCCGGTGACGTAATTGCCGTCGAAGCAGGAGGCATCGAAACGGGTGATTTTCGGGTTGAGCTGCTGCACGGCTGCGATCAGATCGGGCAGGTCCTGGTAGATCACGGCATCGGCCCCGATCTCGATAGCGATCTCTGCGTCGGTGCGGCCGGTGGCCAGCAGTTCCGCCCGGGTCGGCATGTCGATGCCATAGACGTTGGGGAAGCGCACCGGCGGGCTGGCCGAGGCGAAATACACCGCTTTGGCGCCGGCATCGCGGGCCATCTGGATGATCTCGCGGCTGGTGGTGCCGCGCACGATGGAATCGTCCACCAGCAGCACGTTCTTGCCCTTGAATTCCATGGCCATGGCGTTGAGCTTCTGACGCACCGATTTCCTGCGCACGCCCTGCCCCGGCATGATGAAGGTGCGGCCGATGTAACGATTCTTGATGAAGCCCTCGCGATAGTCGATGCCCAGGCGGTTGGCCAGTTGCAGGGCGCTGGGCCGGCTGGTGTCCGGAATCGGGATCACCACGTCGATGTCCAGGTAGCTGTACTCGCGTTTGATCTTCTCGGCCAGGCGCTCGCCCATGCGCAGGCGGCTCTCGTAGACCGAGATGCCGTCGATGACCGAATCCGGCCGGGCGAAGTAGACATACTCGAAGATGCAGGGGGTGAAGATCGGCTTTTCGATGCAGGCGCAATTGGCGAACTGGCCGTCGAGGGTGATCAGGATCGCCTCGCCCGGTTGCACATCGCGTACCGTGCTGAAACCCAGGGCGTCCAGCGCCACGCTCTCCGAGGCGACCAGCCACTCGGTGCCCGCCTCGCTTTCCAGCTTGCCGAAGATCAGGGGACGGATGCCCTGCGGATCGCGGAAGGCCAAGAGGCCGAAGCCGGCGATCATGGCGACCACGGCATAGGCGCCCCGGCAGCGGCGATGGACATTGGCCACCGCCGTGAACACCGCTTCCTTGGTCAGGCGGTGGTCCTTCACCGCGGCATTGAGTTCATGGGCCAGGACGTTGAGCAGCACCTCGGAATCGGAACCGGTGTTCACGTGGCGCAGGTCCTGGCGGAAGATCTCCTCCTGCAACTGCTCGGTATTGGTCAGGTTGCCGTTGTGGCCGAGCACGATGCCGAACGGCGAATTGACGTAGAACGGCTGCGACTCGGCCGAGCTGTCGGCGCTGCCGGCGGTCGGATAGCGGACATGGGCGATGCCGGCATTGCCCATGAGGTTGCGCATGTCACGGGTGCGGAAGACATCGCGCACCATGCCATTGTTCTTGTGCATGTGAAACATGTTGCCGTCGACGGTGACGATGCCGGCCGCGTCCTGGCCGCGATGCTGCAGCAACTGCAGGCCGTCGTACAACAACTGGTTCACGGGCTGGTGGGAGACGACCCCGAGTATCCCGCACATGGCAACTCTCCTACTGGAACTGAATCAGCGCCGCCAAATCCTGCGGCAACCAAGGTTTCAAATAAAGCACGGCCGACTCCAGCCAGGCATGGCTCCAGGAGTCGCGCCAGGCCTGAGTCTTCGGCAAGGCGCTCAGGCCGGCCACCAGCGTCAGCAGCAACAGGACCAGCAGCGCGCGCACTGCGCCGAAGGCCACGCCCACGGCCTTGTCGTAGACACCGAGTCCGGCCAGGTTGACCATGCCGCGCAACAGCATCGAGGCCAGGCTGGTGGCCAGCAGCACCGTCACGAAGATCAACACCAGCGACGCGACATAGCGCAGGCTGGCATCGGCAATGCCCGGCAACCAGGCCCCGACCTCCGGCGCGAAGATTCGGGCACCGTAGAAGGCCAACAGCCAGCCCGCCAGCGACATCGCCTCGCGCACGAAGCCGCGCATCAAGCCGAGCACGCAGGACAAGGCGACAACGGCGAGCGCGATCAGGTCGATGACCGTCATGGCGCGATCAGGACGGGGGTGAAGCCTTTCGCCTTCAGTTTAGCCTGTACCTCTTGTGCCTGCTGCTTGTCGGCATAGGGCCCCAGCCGCACCCGGCTCTGGCCGGAGACGTTCACGATCTTCGCCTTGAAACCGGCCTTGCCGAGCTTGTCGACCAACTGCTTGGCGTTCTGCTCGCTGCTGAAGACGCCGACCTGCACGAAGTAGCCGGCCTTGCTCGCCGGCTTGGTCGCTTCCTTCTTCGCCTCGTCTTTCTTGGCAGGCTTGTCTGCAGCCGGCTTGGCCTCGGCCTTGGCCGCCTTCTGTTCCTTGTCGCCTGTCGTCGGTGCCTTGGCAGTCTCCGGCTTGGCCGGCTCCGGTTTCGCCGCCGGCTTCTGCTCCGCGGCCGGCGCCGCGCTTACGGCCTCTGGCTTGGCGGTGGGCTCGGGCGCGGTAGCGACCGGGACCGGTGCAGCGCTCTCGATGGCAGGCGGCGCAACCGGCGCTTGGAAGGGAGTGTCCTGGCCGGGAATGCGGATATCGACATCATTGCCGAGCGGCTTCGGCTCGGGCTCGAACAGCATGGGCAGGGCCAGGATGGTGATCAACGCGAGAGCGATGGCGCCGATGAGGCGCCGACGGGCACGCCGGCGGAGCTGGAGTTCTTCGGAAGACGGTGGATTAGAACTCATCTGGGCAAATCCTCGGGTGTGGCCATGACCTCGGCAACGGTATAAAAGGAACCGAAGGCCGCAATTGTATCAGCCGGCCTCGCCGCTTTACAGGCAGCCCGCCAGGCCGTTGCGAGATCCGCGTGCTGAGTGTAGACGAGCCCAGCCGACTGCAAGACCCGGCCCAGCGCTTCGGCACTGGCCCCGCGCGGCACGCTGAGACCGGCGATATGCCAATGTTGGACCAGACCCTTCAAGGCATCGACGACGCCGGCGATGTCCTTGTCGCCGAGCATGGCGAACACGGCATGCACCTCGCCCCCATCGGGCAGGCTGCGCAGGTTGTCAGCCAGGCTGCGGGCCGATTGGGGGTTGTGGGCGACATCGAGGATGCGCCGAGGTCGCTCGCCTATGAGTTGAAACCGGCCCGGCTGCCTGGCCTGGCTGAGGCCTCGGCGAATGGCCTCGACAGCGACCGGCAGGCGCTCGCGCAAACTCCACAAGGCGGCGATGGCCGCCGCGGCATTGTCGAACTGGTGGCGGCCCGGCATGGCCGGTCGCGGCAGGTCAGGGTAGTCGGCATCGCCGACTTGGCACCGCCAACGATCCCCGCTCAGTTCATGGCGAATCTGCCGGCCCAGCCGCAGCAAGCGGGCGCCCCGCCGGTCCGCCTGGTCGAGCAGGCTCTGCGGCGGATGCATCTCGGCGCAAACGGCCGGCCGGCCGGCCCGGAAGATGCCGGCCTTCTCGAAACCGATGCTCTCGCGGTCCGGGCCCAGATAGTCCTGGTGATCGAGGTCGATGGTGGTGACGACGGCGCAGTCGGCATCCCAGACGTTGACCGCGTCGAGCCGACCGCCGAGACCGACCTCCAGCACCAGGACATCGACCTTTTGTCGCTGCATCAACCAGACGGCCGCGAGCGTGCCGTGCTCGAAATAGGTCAGCGAGGTGTCGCCGCGCGCCGTCTCCACGGCAGCGAAGGCGGCCACGAGATCGGCATCGCCGGCCTCCTGCCGATTGATGCGCACGCGCTCGTTGTAGCGCAACAGATGGGGCGAGGTGTAGCAACCGACCCGGTAGCCGGCTTCGGTCAGCATGGCTTCCAGGTATGCGCAGACCGAGCCCTTGCCGTTGGTGCCCGCCACCGTGATGATCGGGCAGATCGGCTGCAAGCCGAGCCGGACTTTGACCGCATCGACGCGATCGAGGCCGAGCTCTATGGTCTTGGGGTGACGGGTTTCGAGTAGCGCCAGCCAAGCAGCCAGCGTTTCAGGGGTACTCACCGTGCGGCTGATCAGCCTTTCGGCGGCTGTTTTCGCATCATCGCCGCACACAGGCGCGCGATGGTCTTGCGCAATTCGCGGCGGTCGGAAATCAGGTCGATCGCGCCGTGCGCCACCAGGAACTCGGCCCGCTGGAACCCCTCCGGCAGCTTCTCGCGCACGGTCTGCTCGATCACCCGGGGGCCGGCAAAACCGATCAAGGCGTTCGGCTCGGCGATGATGACGTCACCCAGGGTGGCGAAACTGGCAGAGACACCGCCCATGGTCGGGTCGGTCAGCACCGAGATGAACGGCAACCGATGCGCGGCCAATTGGGTCAGCGCGGCGCTGGTCTTGGCCATCTGCATCAGGGACAGCAGGCCCTCCTGCATGCGGGCGCCGCCACTGGCGGAGAAGCAGACGAAAGGCTTCTTGCCCTTGATCGCGGCATCCACCCCGCGCACGAAGCGCTCGCCGACCACCGAACCCATGGAACCGCCCATGAAGCGGAACTCGAAAGCCGCCGCCACCATGGGCACGCCCTCGACCTTGCCTTCCATCACCACCAGAGCATCGCTCTCCTTGGTTTCCTTGGTCGCCTCTTCCAGGCGGTCGACATACTTCTTGCTGTCCTTGAACTTGAGGGTATCGACCGGCAGCACATTGCCGGCGATCTCGTTGCCGCTGCCCTCGTCGAAGAACAAGCCCAAGCGCTGGCGCGCGCTGATCCGGTTGTGGTGATTGCATTTCGGGCAGACCTGCATGTTGTTGTCGAGGTCGGCGCTGTAGAGCACCGCCTCGCAGGACGGGCACTTGCTCCACAAGCCCTCGGGCACCACCTTGCGGGCATCGACACGGCGCTTGATCTTGGGCGGAATGATCTTCTGGAACCAACTCATGGAGTCACCTCGTAATGGGCTACTGCTTGTCCAGCGCGGCGCGCACGCCGGCGACGAACTGCTTGACGTTGTCGGCCACGCGCTCGCGCGGCGACTGTTCGATTTCTTGCACGATGCGGCTGCCGATCACCACGGCATCGGCCACCGCGGCCACCCGGGCCGCCGTCTCCGCATCGCGGATGCCGAAGCCGACGCCGACCGGCAGATTGCAATGGGCACGAATCCGCGGCAGCTTGGCCGCGACCTCGGCCAGGTCCAGGTTGGCCGCGCCGGTCACGCCCTTGAGCGAGACGTAATAGACGAAACCGCGCGCTTGGCGGGCGATGGCATCGAGCCGCGACTCCGGCGTGGTCGGCGAGAACAGGAAGATCGGGTCCAACTCGTGTTCGGCCAGCTTGGCGGTGAATTCGCCCGCCTCTTCCGGCGGATAGTCCACGGTGAGCACGCCGTCGACGCCGGCGGCTCGGGCCTCGCGGCAGAACAGGTCGTAGCCCATGGCCTCGATCGGATTGGCATAGCCCATCAGCACCACCGGGGTATCGGCATTGGTCTTGCGGAACTCGGCGACCATGGCGATGACGTCGCGCAGCCGAACCTTGTGCGCCAGGGCGCGCTCCGAGCTGCGCTGGATGGTCGGGCCGTCGGCCATGGGATCGGAGAACGGCACGCCCAGCTCGATGATGTCGGCGCCGCCCTCGACCAGGGCGTGCATCAGCGGCACGGTCAGGGCCGGCTCGGTATCGCCGGCGGTGATGAAGGGGATCAGCGCCTTGCGGCCTTGCGCCTTGAGGTCGGCAAACTTCTTGGGGATTCTCGACATGATTAAAGGGTAATGCCGGCCAGCTTGGCGACGGTGTTGATGTCCTTGTCGCCGCGGCCGGAAAGGTTGACGAGCAGGATCTTGTCCTTGTCCAGGGTCGGCGCCAGCTTGGCGGCATGGGCCAGGGCATGGCTCGATTCCAGGGCCGGAATGATGCCTTCGAAGCGGCACAGGTCGTGGAAGGCGGCCAGGGCCTCGTCGTCGTTGATGCTGACGTATTCGGCCCGCCCCGTGTCCTTCAGCCAAGCGTGCTCGGGGCCGACGCCGGGATAGTCGAGACCGGCGGAGACCGAATGGGTCTCGATGACCTGGCCGTCGGCATCCTGCATGAGATAGGAACGGAAGCCGTGCAGCACGCCGGGGGTGCCAGCGGAGAGCGGCGCCGCGTGCTGGCCGGAGGCGATGCCGTGGCCGCCCGCCTCAACCCCGATCAGACGCACCTCGTCGAACTCGAGATACGGGTGGAACAAACCGATGGCGTTGGAGCCGCCGCCGACGCAGGCGATCACCACATCCGGCTGGCGGCCGGTCATCTCCGGCATCTGCACCTTGGCCTCGTTGCCGATCACGCATTGGAAATCGCGCACCAACATGGGATAGGGATGCGGGCCGGCGGCGGTGCCAAGGATGTAGAAAGTCGACTCGACGTTGGTGACCCAATCGCGCATCGCCTCGTTCAGGGCATCCTTCAACGTCTTGGAGCCGGACTCCACCGGCACCACGGTGGCGCCCAGCAGCTTCATGCGGAAGACGTTGGGCGCCTGGCGCTTGACGTCCTCGGCGCCCATGTAGACCACGCACTCCATGCCGTAACGGGCGGCCACCGTGGCCGAGGCAACGCCGTGCTGGCCGGCGCCGGTCTCGGCGATCACCCGCTTTTTGCCCATGTGGCGTGCGAGCAGGGCCTGGCCGATGGTGTTGTTGATCTTGTGCGCGCCGGTGTGATTCAAATCCTCGCGCTTGAGATAGATCTGGGCGCCGCCCAGTTTTTCCGACCAGCGGCGGGCATGGTAGATCGGGCTGGGCCGGCCGACATAGTGCTTGAGCTCGTAGGCGAACTCGGCCTGGAAGGCGGGGTCGTCCTTGAGCTGGAGATAGGCGACCTTCAATTCCTCCAAGGCCGTCATCAGGGTCTCGGCGACGAACACGCCACCATAGGGACCAAAATGCCCGCTGGCATCGGGCAGGTCATGCATCTGCATTGCGTACTTCCTTCATGAAGGCAACAACCTTCGTAGCGTCTTTGATTCCCTTGCCGGCCTCGACCCCACTGGAGACATCCACCGCCCAGGGCCGGACTTGGCGGATGGCCTGGGCCACGTTGGCCGGACTCAAGCCCCCGGCCAGGACCATGGGTTTCGGCAGGTCTTGCGGGATCAGGTCCCAGTCGAAACGCTGGCCGGTGCCGCCGGCCTCGCCCTCGACGAAGGTGTCCAGCAACAGACCGCGGGCCTCGGAGAATCGGGCCGCGTATTGTAGCAAATCCAGCCCTGGCCGAACCCGCACGGCCTTGAGGTAAGGCCGGCCGAAGCCGCGGCAGAACTCCGGGGATTCGTCGCCGTGGAACTGTAAAAGGTCGGGCTGCACGGCTTCGATCACCGACTTGACCTCAGCGGCCTCGGGATCGACGAACAGGGCGACGGTGGTCACGAACGGCGGCAAGGCAGCGACGATGGCCCGGCCCTGATCCAGGCCGAGCTTGCGCGGGCTCTTGTCGTAGAAGACCAGACCGACGGCATCGGCGCCCGCGTGCGCGGCGGCCAAAGCATCTTCGATGCGGGTGATGCCGCAGATCTTGACGCGGGTATGGGCCATGGAAGGAAGCGGCGAACTCAGATCGATCAAGAAGCCGGCATGATGCCAGCACCATTGCCAAAAGCCCAGCCGGTACGGTCGGATGGCGCGGGCAAGCCCCATTCCGGCCCATAGCGGACCTCGCTCAGATAAAGGCCATCGGCGGCGAAGGTGGCGGCCGCCTGACTGCGGTCGCGCGAGGCGAGAACCTCCTTCACCCAATCGGGCGATCGCCGGCCCAGGCCGACCCAGACCAGGGCCCCCACCATATTGCGCACCTGGTGGTGGAGATAGGCATTGGCACGGAATTCCAGCACCATCAGGGCGCCATGCCGCTGGATCTGAATTTGGCGCATCTCGCGCACCGGCGACTTGGCCTGGCACTCGGCCGCGCGAAACGCCGAGAAATCGTGTTCACCCAAGAGGTGGGCTGCCGCCTCGGCCATCGCCGTCTGATCCAAGGGCGCATGCACCCAACCGACCCGGCCGGCCAACAAGGCCGGGCGCACGGGGTCGTTTAACAATACATAGCGATAGGCCCGCTCGGTGGCCGAAAACCGGGCACTGAAATCCGACGCCACCGGCCTGGCCCAGACGACGGCTATTCCCTCCGGCAGCAAGGCGTTGACGCCGCGCAGCCAGGCACTCTCGGGCCGGTGGTTCACGGCGTCGAAGTGCACCACCTGGCACAAGGCATGCACCCCGGCATCGGTGCGGCCGGCCACGATGGTGGCGACCGGCGCGCCATGGACCTCGGCCAGGGCCGACTCCAAGGCATCCTGCACCGCGCAGCCACCCGGCTGGGTCTGCCAGCCGCAAAACAGGCGGCCGTCGTATTCGAGGCCCAGGGCTATGCGGCCAACCATACCCACCCCAGGGCCAGGCTGGCCAGCAAGAGACCCAGGCCGTCACTCAAGCGCCAGACCGGTAGCCTCACCACAAGGCTGGCCGGCATGGCCGAGGCGACCGCATCGGCATCACCCCATAAGCGTTGCCGGCCATTGCCGGCAGCGCGATTGCCCAGGGCATGAAGGGTCAAGCCAAGGCGCACCGCCGTCCGCTCGGCAGGAAAGCCCACGGTGCGCAGCGGCCACAATAGACTGGCCACCCCGGCCAGCAAGGCATCGGCCGGCAGGCGCAGGATCAGGATATCGATCAGCATCAGCATCGCCGCCAGACGCCAGGCCTGTACCAGGCCTGCTGCCAGACCCGGTCGACTCGGACTCCATGACAGGCCATCGAACAGAGGGACCCCCGGCAGTTGCCAGGCGTAGACCAAGACCATGCCGAGCAAGAGCCAGCGACTGCGGCGAAACAGCGCGACCAGGCGATCGAGGTCGCGCAGCGACAGCAGGAGCAAAGCCAAGCTCAAGCCGGCCAGATAGAAAAAACTCAGCCCCGGCAGAGCCAGGGCTGAGAGGATGGCGATGAGGATGCGTGCGCCCGGATGCATGAATGGCCTAGCTCATTCTCCCGGCGCTTCAGACCGCCTCGGACAAGAGCTTGTTGGCCTCGGCCGCCTGTTGGCTGTTGCCCTCGGCCAGGACCTCTTGCAGGATTTCGCGGGCCCCTTCCTTGTCGCCCATCTCGATATAGGCCCGCGCCAGATCGAGCTTGGTGTTCACCTCGGCCCAGAGCTCCTCGTTCTCCATCGCCGGGATTTCGGTTGGCGCCTCGGCCGCCGAGGCGCTGGCCTCAGCTTCGTTCACGTTCAAGTCCAGGCTGCCGAAATCGAGGTCAGGCAAGCCCGATTCAACACTGGCGGCCTCCGCAGCGGCGGCTTCCGGACCAAGCGCTTCCAAGAAATCCGGTGCCTCCGCCACGGCCGCCGGAGCCGCCTCCGCAGCCGGCGACTCCGGCTCCTTGAGCTCCAGGTCCAGCCCGCCGAAATCGAGGTCGGGCAAGGCCATCTCTTCCGCCTCACGGACGACAGCTTCTTCGGCGGGCTCAGCGGCAAGGCTTTCAACCGGCATTTCCGCCACGGGCTCCGCCGTCGGCTCGGCTTCCGGCAGTTCGATCGCCTCAGGCGTCGTCGGCATCAATTCGGCGCTAAAGTCCAGGCTATGGGCTGCATCGACCGGGCTCGGCTCCGCCGGTGCCGGTCCAGCTTCGGCTTCGGGCTCGGCTGCGCTCGGTGTCTCCATGGTGAATTCGAAATCGAGACCGGGCGGCAAGACCGAAGCGGCTGGCTCCTCGGCGATCGATTCGGGCGCTGCCTCCATGGTGGGCATTTCCATGTCCAGGATGCTGGCCGGTGACTCCGGTGCCGCCATCCCGGCGGCTGCGGCAGGCAGTTCATAGAGCGGATTGGCCGGATCGATCTCCCGGCCCATGCCGGCCGCCTTGATCCAGGACGCGGCGGTAGTGTCGCTGCCCAGTGCCGACTGCAAATCGCGCGCCGTAGTCTCAAAGGTCGCAATGTCCTTGCGGCCGTGATAGATCTCCAGGAGCTTGAGCAGGATGTCCTCGCGACCCGGGTTCTTGTTCAGGGCGTCGCGCATAATCTCTTCCGCCTGGGCATCCTTGCCGTAGGCCAGATAGACCTCGGCCTCGGCGATCGGATCGATCTCCTGGGTGTCGATGGCGCCCAGGCCCAGACGGCTGAAATCGGTCAGCACGCTGCTCTCGGGGCGCGCCGCCGTGGGGACCGCCGATGCCGCGGCCGTCACCCCAGCCCCTGCTCCGAACAGGCCTGTATTGAGGCCGGCCAGACCGCCGGGCTGCTGTTGACGGCGGCGCCGCATCACGGAAATGCCGAGTAGCACCAGCAGGAGCACACCGGCCAGGCCGCCGCCCAGGTACAAGGGATTCGCCAGCAGGCTGTCGAGTAGGCCCGGTTCCGGCTTGGTCTCGGGTTTCGGTGCCGGCGGTGCGGCCGGCTTCGGTGCCTCCGCCTGGGCCACGGGCTCCGCAGGGGCGGCCGGCTTGGTTTCCGGCACCGGCACGGCTACCGGCTGCTGCGTCTTCAATTCGACCAGGCGCTGCAGGTCCTTCACCGTTTTCTCGAGTTGGGCGACGCGATCCTGCGCCTCCTTCAAGGCCCGGCTCTTGGCCGCCAGGTCTTCCTCAAGCGCGTGCAGCCGTTCCGTGGTCTTCGCATCGGGTTTGCCGGCCGTCACCGGCTCGCCTTTGGACAACTTCAAGACATCCTTGGCAGGCGCCGCCGCGGCCGGCTGGGCGGCCGGCTTGGCCGGTTCGATCTTGCCCGCCGCGACCGCCTTGTCCTTGGCCGGCTCGACTGCCGCCTCCTTGGCCGGGGCCTGGGCACGGGCAGCATGCCATTCGGCCGCCTGCTCCTGAATCATCTGACGGGCCTGGCTGGGGCTTGCCGCCAGCATCAGACTTTCGAATTCGGGCACCTTCAAGACCTCGCCCTTCTTCAGGCGATTCATGTTGCCGCCCAAGAAGGCATCCTGATTGGCCTGATACAGGCCGACCATCATCTGCTCGGTGCTGGCTCCTTCCGGCTTGAGCTTGCCGGCGATGCTGCGCAGGGTCTCGCCACGCTTGACCGGGCCATACTCCTTGACCACCGGTTTTTCCGGCTTGGCCGGTTTCGCCTCTTCCTTGGCAGGCTTGACTGCCTCGGCCGGCTTGCTTACCACCGGGGCCGCCGTCACCGGGGGCGCGGGCGGTGCCGGCCGCTCCGCCTGAGCCGGCTTCGCCTCGACCGGCGGATCCAGCAGCAGGGTGTATTCCCGCAGCAGGCGGCCGGATGCCCAATTCAATTCAATCAGCAAGTCGAGGAAGGGATCGTTGATCGGGGTGCTGGAACTCACCCGAATGATGGGTTGGCCGTTCGGCCGGCTGTCGACACTGAAGCGCAAGTTGTTCAGGGCATCCAGGCGTTCGATCCGGGCCTGGCGGAAGGCGTCGACATTGGCCAGCTTGGCGTTGATCGACGGCAGTTCATCCTTGGCGACCGAGTAGAGCTCGATCTCGGCCTTGAGCGGCTGACCCAGGGCCGATTGCACGGTCAGGCGGCCCAGCCCGGCGGCATCGGCCTGTCCCCAAGCCAGCAATAAGGCAGCGAGCAGTCCGCTGATCTTGAATGTTTGTCGCATCGCTCCGTCCTCTGCCTCGCAATCCTTTGCAGGATCATGTGCTGTTGTCGAGGGATGAAACGCAGCCCGGAGGCGGCATTTCGGCATTCAGTTAAGTTATTGGGCTAAGTTAGCACCGAAGCTCATTGTTTTTCAACGAGGCGCTCCATGATCTGCGCAAGATTCATGGCCTCGATGCGCACATTGTCGCCCACAAGCCACAACTGAACCAGCTTATCGGACCCTGCGCTGCTCGCTCGCAAGCGGCCGACGAAGGCGTCGCCGCTTTCCGCGGCATCGGTGGCCGGCGTCGGATAGCCGCCCGGCAGATGCTCATCCATCAGCACCACACCCGGCGCGTTCTGCAAACGGGTGCGCACGTTCTCGATGCTCAACCCTGCCCCGCCGGTCAGATGCAAGGCGATGCCGTGACCGTAGAAAACCGGTGCCCACGTCATGGAAATCTGGCAATGCGGCGCATCGCTGCCGAGCAGGTTCTGCAAGGCCTGCTGCGCCCCCTGCTCGGCTTGGCTCAAGCCATCCGGCAGGAGATCGCCGACCTGGGGGATCAGGTTGAAGGCGATCTGGAGCGGAAACACGCCGGTCTCGATCGATCCCAGGCTGAACAACTGACTGATCTGTTCGTGCAATTCATCGATGCCGGCCTGGCCCATGGCACTCACCGCCAGGCTGGCAAAGGCGTCGACCCGCTCGACCCCGAGGCTGGCCGCCAAGGGACGCAGCACCCGGGCAATCAGGCTCGCCGTCGCATCCGGTACCAGCCAGAGCTTGCCTTGAGGAAACTGGGGATGATCGGGATCCAGCCAAGCGGCCTGAGGATGTTGCACCAGGGGCTCGCCCAGAGCCAACACCGACCGACCGGCGACCAGGGCCTCGTCGACGAAACGGCGGGCGGCCCGGCCGCGCGTGGTGACGACCAACAAGTCGGCCTGGGTCCAATCGAAACCGGCCGCCGGCTGGCAGGGAATCTCCTCGCCGTTGAAGCTCGCATTGGCCTCGGCCTCGCCCAGGGTCAGGGCAAGGATCTGGCCGATCGGCAGATTGCGCTCCTCCAGTTCCTTGAACAGCGTCGCGGCCAGGGGCTCGTCGGCACCGAGAACGGCAATCTTGATTGAATGTGCCATCAGGCCTCGAGCA
This sequence comes from Hydrogenophilaceae bacterium, assembly GCA_013389055.1. Classification (GTDB taxonomy): domain Bacteria; phylum Pseudomonadota; class Gammaproteobacteria; order Burkholderiales; family Thiobacillaceae; genus Sulfuritortus. Next base: position 10,311 of record JACAEC010000034.1, on the reverse strand, counting down.
GGATGCGCAGCATGCGGCGCAGCGGCTCGGCCGCGCCCCACAAAAGCTGGTCGCCGACGGTGAAGGCGGACAGGTATTGCGGGCCCATATTGAGCTTGCGCATGCGGCCGACCGGCACGGTCAGGGTGCCGGTGACGGCGGCCGGGGTCAGCTGCTCCATGGTGATCTGACGATCGTTCGGCACCACCTTCACCCACTGGTTGTGCGCGGCGATGATGCCGTGGATCTCGTCCAGCGGCACGTCTTTCGTGAGCTTGATGGTCAGCGCCTGGCTGTGGCAGCGCATGGCGCCGATGCGCACGCACAGGCCGTCGATCGGAATCTGCTTATCCGAGCGGCCGAGGATCTTGTTGCACTCGACCTGGGCCTTCCACTCCTCCTTGGACTGGCCGGATTCCAGTTGCACGTCGATCCACGGGATCAGCGAACCGGCCAGGGGCACCGGCCAGGCATCGAGCGGATAGCGGTCGGAGCGGATGAAGTCGGCGACCTTCTTGTCGATCTCCAGGATGGCGGAGGCCGGATCGTCGAGCAGGCCCTTTACCTCGCCGTTGATCGCGCCCATCTGCTGGATCAACTCGCGCATATTGCGGGCGCCGGCGCCGGAGGCGGCCTGATAGGTCTGCGGGGCGATCCACTCGATCAGGCCCTTGTCGAACAGGCCGCCGATGGCCATGAGCATCAAGGAGACGGTGCAGTTGCCACCGACATAGGTCTTGATGCCGCGCTTCAATCCGTCCTGGATCACGTTCTTGTTCACCGGGTCGAGGATGATGATGGCATCGTCCTTCATGCGCAGGGTGGAGGCGGCATCGATCCAATAGCCCTTCCAGCCGGCGGCCATCAGCTTCGGATACACCTGCTGGGTGTAATCGCCGCCCTGGCAGGTGATGATGACGTCCATCGCCTTCAGCTCGTCGATACTCATGGCGTCCTTCAGCGGCGGCACCGCCTTGCCGATGTCCGGACCCTTGCCGCCGGGGTTGGAGGTGGTGAAGAACGTGGGCTCGATCAGGTCGAAGTCCTTCTCCTCACGCATGCGGCCCATGAGCACCGAGCCCACCATGCCGCGCCAACCGATCAGACCTACTCGTTTCATTTCATTCTCCTAGCTAGTGGCTGGTAGCTTGTAGCTGGTAGCCGTGTAGCCGCGCGCTGTGCGCGCGCTTGTTTAAGCTACAAGCCACCGGCTACCTGCTACCGGCTCAAATTCACATCGCCGCCACGACGGCATCGCCCATCTGGCTGCAGGAGACCCTGGTGCCGCCCTCGGTCCAGATGTCGCCGGTGCGGTAACCCTGGGCGATCACCTTCTTCACCGCGCCCTCGATCCGGTCGGCGGTCGCGGCATCGGCGAAGGTGTAGCGGTACATCATGGCCACCGACAGGATGGTCGCCAGCGGGTTGGCGATGTCCTTGCCGGCGATGTCGGGGGCCGAGCCGTGGATAGGCTCGTACATGCCCTTGTTGTGCTCGTCGAGCGAGGCCGAGGGCAGCATGCCGATGGAGCCGGAGAGCATGGAAGCCTGGTCGGACAGGATGTCGCCGAAGATGTTGCCGGTGACGATGACGTCGAACTGCTTGGGATTGCGCACCAACTGCATGGCGGCATTGTCCACATACATGCTGGACAGCGCGACCTCGGGATAGTCCTTGGCCACTTCAAGCACCACTTCCTTCCACAGCTCGGAACACTCCAGCACGTTGGCCTTCTCCACCGAGCACAGCTTCTTGCCGCGCTTCATGGCGATGCCGAAGGCGACATGGGCCACCCGGCGGACTTCCGATTCGGAATAGATCATGGTGTTGAATCCGACGCGCTCGCCATTACGGATTTCGATGCCACGCGGCTGGCCGAAATAGACGTCGCCGGTCAGTTCGCGCACGATCATGATGTCCAGCCCCGCCACCACCTCGGGCTTCAAGGTCGAGGCCGAGGCCAGTTCCGGATAGAGCAGCGCCGGGCGCAGGTTGGCGAACAGATTGAGTTCCTTGCGGATGCGCAAAAGGCCGCGTTCCGGGCGCAGCGGCCGGTCGAGCGTGTCGTACTGCGGGCCGCCGACGGCGCCGAGCAATACGGCATCGGCCGCGCGGGCGAGCTTCAAGGTCGCCTCGGGCAGCGGGTCGCGCGCCGCGTCATAGCCGGCACCGCCGATCGGCGCCTCTTCCATCTCGATCTTCATGCCGTCCTTGTTCAGGACGTTGAGCACCTTGACCGCCTGGGCGACGATCTCCGGGCCGATGCCGTCACCCGGCAGGACTGCGATTTTCATGTCAATTCTCTCAGGCAAATAACCAGGGGGTTTCGTTCTTGCGCCGCGCTTCGTAGGCCTTGATCTCGTCCACGTATTGCAGCGTGATGCCGATGTCGTCCAGGCCGTTGAGCAGGCGATGCTTGCGCTCGGCATCGACCTCGAACGGGATGACCTCGCCGGTCGGCGTGGTCACGGTCTGTGCCGCCAAGTCCACGGTCAAGGCGTAGCCCTCGTGGGCCGCGGCCTCCCGGAACAGCCGGTCGACCACTTCAATCGGCAACACGATGGGCAGCAGGCCGTTCTTGAAGCAGTTGTTGTAGAAGATGTCGGCGAAGCTGGGCGCGATGATGGCGCGGAAACCATAGTCTTCCAGCGCCCAGGGCGCATGCTCGCGCGAGGAGCCGCAGCCGAAGTTCTCCCGCGCGAGCAGCACGGAGGCACCTTGGTAGCGGGCCTGGTTGAGCACGAAGTCGGGATTCAACGGGCGGTCATGATGCGACTGGCCCGGCTCGCCGCGGTCGAGATAGCGCCATTCGTCGAACAAATTGGGGCCGAAACCCGTGCGCTTGATCGACTTCAGGAACTGCTTGGGGATGATGGCGTCGGTATCGACGTTGGCGCGGTCGAGCGGCACCACCAGCCCCTCATGTTTGACGAAGGGTTTCATTTGGCTGACTTCTGGATGGCCTCACCGGCCTTTTCAAGGTCCTGGCCGACGCCGCGCACGGTGTTGCAGCCGTAGAGGCTGAACACGATGCCGATGGCCAAGGCCAACAAGATGACTTTCAACACGCCGAACATGATCAGTTTCCTCGGATTCATCCCACTCTCTCAGGCAAGCTTGCTGACATCGACAAAATGGCCGAACACGGCGGCGGCAGCGGCCATGGCCGGACTGACCAGATGGGTGCGGCCGCCCTGCCCCTGCCTGCCCTCGAAGTTGCGGTTCGAGGTCGAGGCGCAGCGCTCGCCCGGCTCCAGGCGGTCGGCATTCATCGCCAGGCACATCGAGCAGCCCGGCTCGCGCCACTCGAAGCCTGCATCCTTGAACACGCGGTCCAGACCCTCGGCCTCGGCCTGCGCCTTCACCAGGCCGGAACCCGGCACCACCATGGCCAGCTTGACGTTGGCCGCCACCTTGCGGCCCTTGGCCAACGCCGCCGCCTCGCGCAGGTCCTCGATCCGCGAATTGGTGCAGGAGCCGATGAATACCTTGTCCACCTTGATCTCGGAAATCAAGGTATGCGCCTTCAGGCCCATGTATTGCAGCGCGCGTTCCCAGTCGCCCTTCTTCACCGCATTGGGCGCCTCGGCCGGGTCGGGCACCTCGCCGTCCACCGGCACCACCATCTCGGGCGAGGTGCCCCAGGTCACTTGCGGCCGGATATCTTCGGCCTTGAGCTCGACCACGGCGTCGAACTGCGCGCCCTCGTCGGAGACCAGGGTCTTCCAGTAGGCCACCGCCTGGTCCCACATTGCGCCTTGCGGGGCGTAGGGCCGGCCGCGCAGGTAGGCTATGGTCTTGTCGTCCACCGCCACCATGCCGGCGCGGGCGCCCGCCTCGATCGCCATATTGCAGATCGACATGCGGCCTTCCATGGACAGCGAACGGATGGCCGAGCCGCCGAACTCGATGGCATAGCCGGTGCCGCCGGCGGTGCCGATCTTGCCGATCACCGCCAAGACGATGTCCTTGCCGGTGACGCCGCGGCCCAGTTGGCCTTCGACCTTGATCAGCATGGCTTTGGCTTTCTTCTGCCACAAACACTGGCTGGCCAGCACGTGCTCGACCTCGGAGGTGCCGATGCCGAAGGCCAGGGCGGCGAAGGCGCCGTGGGTGCTGGTGTGCGAGTCGCCGCAGACCAGGGTCATGCCCGGCTGGGTGAAGCCTTCTTCCGGGCCGATCACGTGGACGATGCCCTGGCGCTTGTCGGTCATGGCGAACTCGGTCAGGCCGAAGTCGCGGCAGTTGGCGTCGAGCGTCTCGACCTGGGTACGCGAGACGGGGTCGGCAATGCCCTTGTCGCGGTCGGTGGTCGGCACGTTGTGGTCGGGCGTGGCCAGCACGGATTTCACGCGCCAGACCTTGCGGCCGGCCAGCTTCAGGCCCTCGAAGGCCTGGGGGCTGGTCACTTCATGGACCAGGTGGCGGTCGATGTAGAGCAAGGTAGTGCCGTCCGGCTCGACATGAACCACATGGGCATCCCACAGCTTGTCGTAAAGGGTACGGGCAGACATAGGTGCAACACGCATCTCAGAAAGACGCGAATTATCGCATTTACAGGGGCTTAGACGCTAGCCGAGCGGCCCCTCGCGGCGAACACCAGGGCAGCCAGAGTGGCACAGGCGGCGGCCAGACTGAAGGTAACGCCCGCGCCCAGGCTATCCCATGCCGCCCCGGAGTAGAGGCTGCCCAGGGTACCGCCGAAACCGAAGGCCAGGCTGTTGTAAAGCCCCTGGCCGCGAGCCATGTTGCGGCCGCGGAAGTGACGGTGGACCAAGGCCATGGCCGAGGCATGGTAGGCCCCGAAGGTCAGGGCGTGCAGGGCTTGGGCGAACAACAGCAGGGGCAGGTTGTCCACCTGCCAGGCAATGATCAGGAAACGCAGCGCCGCCGCTGCCAAGGTCAATAGCAGCACCGTCTCGACCCGCAGCCGCTTGAACACCCGGGGCATGACCAGAAACACACCGATCTCGCAGATGACGCCCAAGGCCCAGAGCCAACCGGCCAGGGTCTTGCTGTAACCGGCATCGACCAGATGGATGGTGAAGAAGGTGTAATACGGGCCGTGGGCCGCAGCCATGAGTATGGCGGCAATCAACAAGGCAACCACCTCGGGCCGCTTGAGCACGCTGCGCAGGGAGACCTGCTCCGTCTCCAGGGTATTGATCTCGGCCTCCGGAATGAAGCGGGCAAACAGGGCCACCCCCATCAGCAGGACCAACACCACCCAGAGCAGCCACCCGATTGGCCAATGGTCGAGCAAGGCGCCCAGACCGACCACGACCAGGATGAAGCCGATGGAACCCCAGAGCCGGATGTTGCCGTAGCGGTCGCTGCGTTCCTTCAGATGCGACAGCGTGGTCGCTTCGACCAGAGGCAGCGAGGCGCTCCAGAAGAAACTGATCAGACTCATCACCGCGAACAGCCACCAGAAACCGGTGCCGAAGAACACCCCGATATAGGCGATGACGCAGACCAATGCGACCATCTGCACGATGGCCACCCGCTTGCCGGTGCGGTCGGCGACATGGCCCCAGACATTCGGGGCGAAGATACGCATCACCTGCAACAGCGACATCAGGATGCCGATCTGCAGGGCGTTGAACTCGAGGGAACGCAGATACAGGCCCCAGTAGGGCGCCATGGCGCCGACGAAGGCGAAATAGAAGAAATAGAAACCGGACAGGCGCCAGTACGGCAGGGAATCGGGCATGGGATGGTGAAGCGCCGCGCCGGTCAGCGGCGCGGCAAAAGATCAGGCCTTGGCGGCCACCAGCATCTGGTAGAGCTCGTCTTTCAGGGCCAGGCGCTTTTTCTTCAGCTCTTCCGCATAGACGTCGGAAGTCGGCTCGATGTTCTGCTCGATGCGGCGCACCTCGCGATCGATCGCATGGTACTCGTCGAACAGCTTGGCGAAATGGGCATTGCCCTGCTTCAGGGTGCGCATGGTTTCCTTGTGTTCGGGAAACTCATGGGCAAGATCGTGAGGTTCGAGTTCCATAGCCGTAGCTCCTGGGGTAGTAAAAATTATTGCGCCGCCCGGCCGGGAATCGGCGGCGTCGGGCAAGTGACGTCGGCGTTCTGGGCACGGTGGCGCAGGGCATGGTCCATCAGGACGATGGCCAGCATGGCCTCGGCGATCGGCGTCGCCCGAATGCCGACGCAGGGGTCGTGGCGGCCGTGGGTGACCACCTCGACCGGCTCGCCGGCCAGGTTGATCGAGCGACCGGGCAGGCGGATGCTCGAAGTGGGCTTGATGGCGATCGAGGCGAAGATGTCCTGGCCGGTGGAGATGCCGCCCAGGATGCCGCCGGCATGGTTGCTCAAGAAACCCTGCGGGGTCAGCTCGTCGCGGTGTTCGGTGCCCTTCTGGGCGACGCAGGCGAAACCGGCGCCGATCTCGACACCCTTCACGGCATTGATGCTCATCAGGGCATGGGCGATATCGGCATCCAGGCGGTCGTAGACCGGCTCGCCCAGGCCGACCGGCACGCTCTCGGCCACCACATTGATGCGGGCGCCAACCGAGTTGCCCTCCTTGCGCAGGGCATCCATATAGGCCTCCAGCTCCGCCACGATCGCGGCATTGGGGGCAAAGAAGGCATTCTCGGCCACGGCGGCCCAGTCCTGGAACGGCACCGCGATGGGGCCCAACTGGGCCAAGTAGCCGCGAATCACCGTGCCGTATTTTTCATGCAGCCATTTCTTGGCGATGGCGCCGGCCGCCACCCGCACCGCCGTTTCCCGCGCCGAGGACCGGCCGCCGCCCTTGTAGTCGCGGATACCGTATTTCTGCCAATAGGTGTAATCGGCATGGCCTGGCCGAAAGGTCTGGGCGATCTCCGAGTAGTCCTTGCTGCGCTGGTCTTCGTTGCGGATCAGCAAGGCGATGGGGGTGCCGGTGGTCTTGCCCTCGAACACGCCGGACAGGATCTCCACCGTGTCCGACTCGCGGCGTTGGGTGACATGGCGCGAGGTGCCGGGCTTGCGTCGATCCAGATCGACTTGGATGTCCTCGGCAGTCAGCGCCATACCGGGAGGGCAGCCATCGACCACGCAACCGATGGCGGGACCGTGGGATTCACCGAAGGAAGTGACGCAGAAAAGTGTGCCGATGGAATTGCCGGACATTGCAGGACCTGTTGATGTATTCCCGTAATTTTAACCCAAGGTCCTAGGAAATACCCTGTCCGGCATAAGTAGTCGCCCTTGGGCACCCGCCGGAACCGATGTCCCGCATCCGCTCATAGACTGCGGGCAACGAATCACTTGATTGCGCTTATGCCCAAACGCCCTTTGTACCTCACTGCTCTCGCCGTGCTGCTGACATTGCTCTCGCTCGAGGTCTACCTCGGATGGCTTTGGGCTAATGACAGCATCGGCCAGCGCATCCTGCTCAACCTTGCCCTGTTCGGCCTGATCTATGGCCCGGTCGTGTGGCTGATCATATTCCGCCCCATGCAAGCCTGCTGGTCCAAGCAACAGAACGAACTCAACCTGCTGAGCCGCGCGCTGACCGCGACCAGCAATGCCGTGTTCATCACGGATCGCGCCGGCGACATCGTTTGGGCCAACGAGGCCTTCGCCAAACTCTGCGGTCATGACCTGGCCGAAATCCTCGGCTGGAACCCGCGCTTTCTGCAATCCGGCCTGCAGGATCCAACGTATTACCGGGACATGTGGGCCACCATCCTGTCAGGCCAGAGTTGGAGCAGCGACACCATTGAACGGCACAAGGCCGGCCACACCTACACCGTCCGGCAAACCATTACGCCCATCGTCGACAGCCAGCAGCAGGTGACGCACTTCATCGCCATGCACGAGGACATCACCGCCATGAAAGAGGCGGAGGCGCGCATGCACCGCATCGCCCATCACGACGCGCTGACCGGGCTGTCCAACCGGATATTGTTCAAAGACCGCCTCAAACAGGCACTGCGCCTGGCCAAGCGGAACAAAGAGGCATTGGCCCTGCTGTATATCGACCTCGATCGCTTCAAAGCGGTGAACGACACGCTCGGCCACGCCGTCGGCGACCTGCTCCTGAAATCGGTGGCAAAGCGCCTGCGCCGTTGCGTGCGCGACAGCGATACGGTCTCGCGCCTGGGTGGCGACGAATTCACCGTCATCCTGCCGACCATCCAAGAGGCGGAAGATGCCGCCAAGGTCGCCGAGAAGATCATCGAGGCACTGGACAAGCCCTTCAGCGTGCAGGGCAACGACATCCAGATCGGCAGCAGCATCGGCATCGCCATCTACATGCGCGATTCCGACAATGCCGGCGACCTGATGCAGATGGCGGATGCGGCCATGTATGTTGCCAAGACCGAAGGCCGCAACACCTTCCGCTTCTATACGGCCAATCCAGAGAACGAGCCGGCCTGATCAGCCGGCCAGGCGCTCGAGCACGCCCAGGCCCAGCCCGACCCCGAAGCCGGTGATGTCGGAGGCGACTGCACCCAACCCACCCTTGCAGCGGCTGGCCGACAGATCGACATGCAGCCAGGGCGTATCGGCGACGAAGCGATTGAGCAAACGCGCCGCCAGGATATGGTCGGCCTCGCCATCGAGCGTGCATTGCTTGACGTCGGCCACCTTGGATTCCAGCGCCTCGTCGTAGTCCTCCGGCACCGGAAAGGCGACCACCCGCTCGCCGCACTGCGCCCCTGCCGCCACCGCCGTCGCCGCCAACTCGTCCCGGTTGGCCAGCACGCCGCTCATGCGCTCGCCCACGGCCACGGCCATGCTGCCGGTCAGGGTGGCAAAATCCAGGATCGCCGCCGGTTTCGCCTTGGCCGCCAGGGTCAGGGTATCGGCCAGCACCATGCGACCCTCGGCATCGGTATGCACGATCTCGATGGTGGTGCCGTTCAGGGCGGTGATCACCTCGTTCTGCGTATAGGCCTCCGGCGACAGGTGGTTCTGGGCGATGGCCAGCCAGACATCCAAGCGCAGCGGCAGCTTCAGGCGGGTAGCCGCGAGCAACAGGCCCAGGCCCACGGCCGAGCCGTTCATGTCATCGTGCATGTTGTGCATGTAGCGGGCCGGCTTCAGGTTGTGGCCGCCGGTGTCGAAGCAGATGCCCTTGCCGACCAGGGCATAGTGGCCCTTGGTCTTCTTCGGCGCATAGCTCAGATGCACGATCGCCGCGTCCTCGTGCTGACTGCCGCGAGCGACGGCGAGAAAGGCCCCCGCCTTGAGCTTGCGCAGCTTCTTGATGTCCAGCTCCTCGATGCCCCAGCCCTCGCGCCTGGCCAAGACGGCAATGCGCTGACGATAACTGCGCGGGGTCAACTCATTCGGTGGCAACATGGTCAACTCTCGGGTCATGACATTGCCCTCGGCGAGCGCACGCGCACGGGCGAAGCCATCCGGGCTCAGGCAGCCGTGCAGGCGAATCCTTGCCAGCGGTTTCGCCTTCTTCTTGGTCTTGTAATCGGGCAGTGCCGCACCATTGAGCCAGGCCACATAGACTGCCGCCTCGGCCACCTGCAGCCGCAGGCTTGCAGCCCCGTACACGGCGATATCGATCTCGCTCGGATGTTCTTCCAGCAAGGGCAGCAGCGCCTTGCGCAGCAAGCTATGCTGATCGAAAACGGATGCCTTGCTGTCCAGCACCAGCCAACTCTCCAGCGCACCCGCCTCAGCCTCGCATGTCACCGGTGATTTGGCCAAGGCCTCCGGCTTCATGTCCTTGCGTTTCAGCACCGCCAGGATTCGTGCACTGCCGGGGATTTTTTCCAATGCGGCTCCCTTTGCCACGACATGCAGCACATGTCCCGCCAAGCCTTTTTTGAGGCCCGTAAAATCCTTTTTCGTTTCAACGAGTTCAGCCAGTATGTTCACTTTCGTTCTCTCTCGAATCCTTGACCGGGCGCGGCCTTTCCGCGATGATACCGCGGTTTTTCAACCCAACGGATCGAGGTCTAGCTCAATGAAGCTGAAAGATCGTAAGCGGGTACTGCGCGAGATGGTTCTGGCCCGGCGTTTCGAAGAACGCTGCTATCAGGCCTATATCGAGCGCAAAATCGGCGGATTCCTGCATCTCTATCCCGGCCAAGAGGCCTGCTGCTATGGCGTCATGGAAGCGGCCCGGCCGGGATTCGACTACGTCATCACCGGTTATCGCGACCATGTGCACGCCATCAAGTGCGGCACCGACCCCAAGGCGGTGATGGCCGAACTCTACGGCAAGGAGACCGGCTGCTCGAAGGGCCGCGGCGGTTCCATGCACATCTTCGACACCGAGCATCGCTTCATGGGCGGCTATGCCCTGGTCGGCGGCCCCTTCCCGCTCGCCGCCGGCATGGCCAAGGCGATCCAGATGAAGGG
>JACAEC010000095.1 GCA_013389055.1 Hydrogenophilaceae bacterium | reverse complement strand
TCGACTGGGGTTCCGCCTTCGTCTGGGCCCTGGCGCTGTCCCTGTTGCTGGTGGCCTTCGTCGGCAAGCTGGTGGCCGGCTTCTTCATCCGCGAGAACCGCCTGTCCCAGATCGCCATCGGTCTGGCCATGATCCCCCGCGGCGAGGTCGGCCTGATCTTCGCGCAACTCGGCTATTCGCAGCAGATACTGTCGGGCGAGTTGTATGCCGCGCTGCTGATCGTGATCGCGCTCACCACCCTGGCGCCGCCCTTCCTGCTCAAGGCATTCTATGGCCGCTACGGCGACCGACTTTCTGGTTGACACCCACTGCCACCTCGACGCCGGCGAGTTCGATAGTGACCGCGACGCCGTCTACGACCGCGCCTGCGCGGCGGGAGTGACGGTGCAGGTGGTGCCGGCGGTGACCGCGGCCAACTTCAGCGAGGTGGCCGCCACCTGCCAGCGCTACCCCGGCTGCCTGCCGGCCTGGGGCCTGCATCCGATGTACATCCATGTCCATCACGAGAAACATCTGGTCGAGCTGCGCCGGCAGATCGAGCAGTGGCGGCCGGTGGCGATCGGCGAGATCGGCCTCGACCTGTTCGCCCCCGGCCTCGATTACGCCACCCAGGAATTCTTCTATGTCGAGCAACTGAAGATCGCCAAGGAATACGAGCTGCCGGTGCTGCTGCATTGCCGCCGGGCGAACGACCAGATCCTCAAGCACCTGCGTCGCTACCAATTGCGCGGCGGCATCGCCCATGCCTTCAACGGCAGCCGGCATCAGGCCGAGGAATTCATCAAGCTGGGTTTCAAGCTGGGTTTCGGCGGCGCCTTCACCTACACCCGGGCCAACAACCTGCGCCGGCTGGCGGTGGACCTGCCGCTCACGGCCATCGTGCTGGAGACCGACAGTCCGGACATCGCGCCGGCCTGGATCGGCCGCGGCCGCAACGAGCCGGCCGAGCTGGCGCGCATCGCCGCCACCCTGGCCGAGTTGCGCGGCATGGCCATCGAGGCCGTGATCGAGCAGACCACGCAGAATGCGCGCGATCTGTTCGGGCCGGTTTTCTAGGCACGCATACTCACTCCCCGCGTGCGGGGGGTGGGGGGTTTGTTTGATGTCTCCCTTCCAACCTCCCCCACTCGTGGGCGAGGAGAGTTCTGGTGCCTAATTACCGTCGAAGCGGCGGCTCTCGCCGTGGCGCAACAGAAAAAATGAATCCGGGGCGATCTTGGCCGCCGTGCGCGCGGCGAGGAAATCCTGCGGCGGCCGGTCGAGCGCTTCGTCCGAGAGTTCGAAGGTGCCCCAATGGATGCCGAAGCTCTGCGCGGCCCCCAGGTCCTGGTGGATGCGCAGCGCCTCGTCCGGCGCCACATGGTGCCGGCCCATGAACCAGCGCGGCTCGTAGGTGCCGACCGGGATCGCGGCCAGGTCGGGCGAGCCTAAGCGGTCGCGGATTGTTTTGAAATCATCCGAATAGCCGGTGTCGCCGGCGAAGAAAAATCGGCTGCCATTGGCCTCCAGCCACCAGCCGCCCCACAGGGTCTGGTTGCGGTTCCACAGCGTGCGCTGGCTCCAGTGCTGCACCGGGGTGAAGACCAGGCGCAGCTCGCCCAGCTTGGCCTCATCCCACCAGTCCAGCTCGCTGACGTTCTCGATACCGCGCTCAAGAAACCAGGGCTTGAGGCCGAGCGGCACATAGAAACGCAGGGCCTCACCGAAGCGGGCGTAGAGGCGATCGACCGTCTCGGCATCGAGGTGGTCGTAGTGGTTGTGCGAAATCACCACGGCATCGATCTTTGGCAGATCGTCGAAGGCGATGCCCGGCGCGGCATGGCGCTTTGGCCCCAGAAAGCTCACGGGCGAGGCGCGCTCCGACCAGATCGGGTCGGTCAGGATATTGAGGCCGCCCAGTTGCACCAATATCGTCGAATGGTTCACCCAGGTCGCGGTCGCCTGGCCGAGGTTGTGGTGCAGATGATTGAGATCGGGCGCGACCATGGCCACGACCGGGTAGCCCTTGGCCGGCGGCTTGGGCAGGCCCTGGGTCTTGCGCTGCCACTGCCAGCGCCAGAAATGCTTTCCGCCGTTGGGCGCCAGTTGGGTGTTGTTGCGGAAGCCCTCCAGCGTGTGGTGTTTTTTTGCGGGGTCGTAATAGGGATTGCTGTGGCTACAGCCGGCGAGGGCCAAGGCGGCAAAAAACCACAGTGCCGTTTGCGATAGGACCGGCAGGTTCGGCATGACATTTAATCCTTAAGGCGACTGAATTAATCTTAGAGCAAGCCAACTGATGGATGTTTCATGGCCATCTGGACCCTGCCCAATCTGTTCACCTTCGCCCGCATCCTGGTGGTGCCTTTCATCGTCTGGCGGTTGCTCGAGCGGGACTTCGAGTGGGCCTTCTGGCTGTTTGCCGCCGCCGCCGTGAGCGATCTGCTCGACGGCTCCTTGGCGCGGCTGCTCAACCAGCGCAGCGAACTCGGTGCCTGGCTCGATCCCATCGCGGACAAACTGGTGCTGCTGAGCACGCTGCTGCTGCTGGCCTGGGACGGCCTGCTGCCCATCTGGTTCGCGGCCCTGGTCTTGACGCGGGATTCCATCGTGCTCGGCGGCGCAGCGGCCTACCGCAGCCTCACCGGCGGCCTGCAGGTGGCGCCGAGCTGGCTGGGCAAGGCGGCGACGATGCTGGAATTCGTGCTGGTCAGCGCAGTCTTGGCCGAGGCGGCCCTGCAACTCGGCCTGGCTTGGCTGCTGCCCGGCCTGTTCTGGGTCACCGCCGTCCAGGCCGCCGCCTCGGGGCTGCACTATGTCTGGCTGTGGTCGGCGAAAACCTACAGCTTCTTGCGGGCGGTCAGGTCTTGAACTGATTCACCGCCGAGCTCAGTTCCTCGGTCAGCTTGGCCAGCCGCTCGCTGGCACCGTGCACGTCGTGAGCGCAGTGGGAGGCGTTGCGGGCGACATCGCTGATCTGCCCGATCCGGCTGCTGATGTCCTCGGCCGCCCGGCTCTGCTCCTGGGCGCTGGCGGCGACCTGCGTGGTCATGCGGGTGATCTGGTTGACCGCGCCGGCGATGCCGCCCAGGGCTTCCGCCGTGTTTTCGACGAATTCGACACCTTGCTTGGAGCGGGTCTCGGCCTGGTGAATGACCTCGACCGCCTCGCCTGCCGCACCTTGCAGTTTGACGATGATGGTCTCGATTTCGCCGGTGGCCGATTGGGTGCGCTGGGCCAGGGTGCGCACCTCATCCGCCACGACCGCGAAGCCGCGGCCCTGCTCGCCGGCCCGGGCGGCCTCGATGGCGGCATTCAGCGCCAGCAGGTTGGTCTGCTCGGCGATATCCCGGATCAGGCCGAGCACGTTGCCGATAGCGCGGCTGTCGGTGTCGAGACGTTGAATCACGCTGGCGGCGTTTTCCAGGCTGGTCGCCATGACCTGGATCGATTCCATCGCCTTGGTCGCGACCGCGGCGCCGTTCTTGGCCTGGCCGTCGGCACCCTGGGCGGCGGCGGCGGCCTCCTGAATGCTTTGGGCCACGCCTTGCACGGTGCGGGCCAGGTCTTGCAGCACGCCGGCCAGGTGCTCGGTGTTGGAGAGTTGCTGGTCGGCGCCGCGTTCCGCGATGTTGGAGGTGCCGAGCAGGCCATGGGTCACCTCGCCCAGCTTCTGGGTGGCGTCGCTGACCTGGTGGATGATGGCCGAGAACCGTTCGAGCATGGCGTTGAAGGCGTGGCCGGCATGGCCGATCTCGTCCTGGCTGGTCACCGCCACCCGCAGGCGCAGGTCGGAAGTCTGCTGCACCCGGTCCATGGTGTCGGCCAAGAGATTGATCGGCTGGTTGACGAAGCGGCGCATCAGCCAGATGACGATGGCGAAGGCGACGCCGAACATGAGCAGGTTGATGGCGGTATTGATCAGATCCATGCTGCCGATGGTGGCGTCGGCCGGGCCGAGGTCGTAGCTGATGCGGATGGCGCCCATCACTTGCTTGTCGCTGTTCGGGTGGCACTGCAGGCAGTTGATGCCGCGGGTGTTCGCGCTGGAGACGATGGGCCGCACCATGGTCAGTTGCCGGCCGTCGGCGGTGTCTTGGATCACCACCACTTCCTCGCCTTTCAGGGCGCGCTGGTCGAGCTGGTCGGCCGGGGCCTCTTCCGGCAGGCCGGGGCCGTACATCTCCTTGACCTTGTCGCCGCGGATGACCCGGGCGGCGCGGATGTTCTTCTGCTCCAGCATGGCCTTCTGCAGGTCGCCGCGTTGGGCCATGCCGCCGGTGAGCATGAGCTTGTTGAGGCCGTCGAAATAGCCGTCGGCGATGGTGCGGGTCTGGTCGGCGGTGAATTCTTCGGCCAGGTGGCGGGTGCTGAAGTGGGAGTAGATCAGGCTGGCGGCGAGCTGGACGATGAAGCCGGCGGCGACGACGCCGAGCACTTTGGCCGCGACGCTGCGGGCGAACAAATGCATGATTTTGCTCATGCGGTCTCCTCTGCCCTGAAGGGCGTGGTTTATTGATGTGCTGCTTGAATAGCGGATACCCTACCGTCTGGCTTGGGGAGTTTCAAGGTTTGCCGGCCACAATCTCCTGCCAGAGTTTTTCCAGTCGCTTGACTGACACAGGCTCGGGGGTCTTCAGCTCCTGGGCGAACAGGCTGATGCGCAGCTCTTCCAGGCGCCAGCGAAAGTCCTCCATCTCCACGGTGCTGCCGCCGCCTTCCTCCAGCCGACGCTGTCTGGTCTGCCAGGCGGCGAGCAGGCCGGCCATCGCCCGCATGCTCTGGGCGTCGCGCCCGGGGTTCTTGGCCAGCTTGTCCAGGCGCTTTTCCATGCCCCGCAGATAGCGGGGCAGGTGAGCCAATTGTTGTGGCGTCAGCTCCGCGACGAAGTGCGGAAATACCAGGCCTTTGAGTTGCGCTTGGAGGTCGGCCACCGCCTCTTTCGCGGCGGCGGGGCGGGCCAGGGTCTGGCCCAGGCTATGGGCGTGGCTCAGGCACTCGGCGGCGAGCCGCGCGGTTTCGCGGGCCGCCTCGGCGAGCTTGGGCCGGGCGGCCTGGGCCGCGCTCTCGAAGGCAGTCTGGTTGCGCAGTTCGGCCGCGTCCACCGGCAGGCAGGCGCGGGCGGCGCTGTAGAGCACGTCGCGCAGCAGGCCCTCGCAGCTCAGGCCCTTTGCCAGCAAGCCGTAGTGCAGACAGGCAGTCTTGAGGCGCGCGGCCAGATCCTTCTCGATCTGGCGGAGCAGGTCGGGGAAGGACAGCCAGAGCAGACGGCAGACGCCGCGCCGGTGACGGTCTCGCGCTGCCTGGGCACTGTCGGCGAAGCGCAGCTCGACTTTGCCGTCCGCCTCCATCAGGGCGGGGAAGGCGGCGATCTTGCGCTGGCCCTGGGGCACCTCGACCTGTTCGGGCAGATCGCCGAAGTCCCAGCGGCTGACGCTGTCGCGCTCCAGCTTGGTGGTCGACTGCTGCAACTGCCGGCTGGCCTGGCTGCCGAGTTGCCGGCGCAGGGCGGCGAGGTCGCGGCCCTCGCCCAGAATGCGGTTGGCCTCATCGAGCACCCGGAAGTTCATGCGCAGGTGCGGCGGCAAGGCGTCCTCGCGCCAGGCATCGCGCGGGATGGCGACGCCCGTGCTTTTGTGGAGGAAGGCCGCGAGCGCATCGGTCAGCGGCGAGGTGCCGGCAGACAAGGCCTCGGCCGCGGCGCGCGCGTAGTCCGGCACCGGCACGAAATTGCGCCGCAACTGTTGCGGCAAGGATTTGATCAGCGCGGTGATCTTCTCTTCCAGCAGGCCTGGCACCAGCCAGGTGCAGCGTTCGGCCGGCACCTGGTTCAGCGCCGCCAGCGGCACGATGAGGCTGACGCCGTCGTCGGCCTCGCCGGGTTCGAACCGGTAAGCCAGCGCGAAGCGCACGCCGGAGAGGTCGAGTTCGCGCGGGAAGTCGGCGGTATCGGCGCCGCGGATCTTGAGCAGGGACTCGCGTTCGAGGAACAAGAGACGCGGCGATTTGGCCTCGGCCTCGCGCCGCCAGGCATCGAAGTCGCGGCCGTTGTGGATGCCCTCGGGCACCCGGGCATCGAACCAGGCATACAAGGTCTGCTCGTCCGGCATCAGGCGCGGGTTGCGGGCGCGGTGGGCGAGGTCCTCGATCTCCTTCAAGAGCTTGGCGTTGTGGGCGAAGAAGGGGGCACGGGTCTCGAATTCGCCTTCCACCAGCGCGGCGCGGATGAATATCTCCCGACACAAGGCAGGGTCGAGCGGGCCGTAGTGCACCTTGCGTCCGGCCACCACCGGCAGGCCATAGAGCGTGGCGCGCATGGCGGCGGCGACATGGGCGGGCCGCTTCTCCCAGTGCGGTTCGGAATAGCTGATCTTGAGCAGATGCCGGGCGGCGTGTTCGATCCATTGCGGCTCGACCCGGGCCACGGTGCGGGCATAGATGCGCTTGGTCTCGACGATCTCGGCGGCCATCAGCCACTTCGGTTTTTTCTTCACGCCCGAGCCGGGGAAGATCAGGAACTTCATGTCGCGGGCGCCGAGGTAGACGTTGTCCTCCGTCAGGAAGCCGAGGTTGCCGAGCAGGCCGGGCAGCAGGGCTTGGTGCAGGCTGGCATGGTCGGCCGGCTGCTCGTTCACCCGCCAGCCCATCTCTTTCACCATGGTGGCGAGCTGGTGGTGCACGTCGCGCCATTCGCGCACGCGCAGGTAGGAGATGAACTCGCGTTTGAGGGTTTCGCGGAACTGCTTGTTCGATTTGCGGTGGGCGTCGAGTTCGTTGATGTGGCGCCAGAGGTTGAGCAGGGAGACGAAATCGGAGTTCTCGTCGGCGAAGCGCTTGTGCCTTTCGTCGGCGGCTTGGGTCTGCTCGTGGGGCCGCTCGCGCGGGTCCTGGCTGGTCAAGGCAGCGGCGATGACCAGCATCTCGGCCAGACAGGCCTTCTCCCGCGCGGCGATCAGCATGCGGCCGATCTTGGGGTCGAGCGGCAGTTGCGCCAACTGCTGGCCGATTTGGGTCAGCCGGTTGGCCTCGTCGATGGCGTTGAGTTCCTGCAAGAGCTGATAGCCGTCGCGCACGCGCTTGGCCTCGGGCGCGTCGAGGAAAGGGAAGGCCTCGATCTCCGGCAGCTTGAGCGCCTTCATGCGCAAGATCACGCCGGCCAGCGAGGAGCGCAGCAGCTCCGGCGTGGTGTAGCGCGGGCGCGCGACGAAGTCGGCCTCGTCGAACAGGCGGATGCAGACGCCGGCGGCGACCCGGCCGCAGCGGCCCGAGCGCTGGTTGGCCGAGGCCTGGGCGACCTTCTCGATCTTGAGCTGCTCGATCTTGTTGCGCAGGGAATAACGCTTGACCCGGGCCAGGCCGGTATCGACCACGTAGCGGATGCCGGGCACGGTGAGCGAGGTCTCGGCCACGTTGGTGGCGAGCACGATGCGCCGCGTCGCGTGCGACTGGAAGATGCGCTCCTGCTCGGCCACGCTAAGCCTCGCATAGAGCGGCAGGATCTCGGTTTGCGGCGGGTGGTGCTTGCGCAGGGCCTCCTGCGCCTCGCGGATCTCGCGCTCGCCG
>JACAEC010000079.1 GCA_013389055.1 Hydrogenophilaceae bacterium | reverse complement strand
GCGAGCGCGGTGGCCAGCTGCTCGACCAGATTGATCAGGCGTCGGCCGTCGCCGTCGGCGAAGCCGATCAGCAGCTTTTCCGATTCGGCATCCAATTGCAAAGCCAACTCGCCGCGTTCCAGGGCCCGCTGCAACAAAGCCTTCAACTCTTCTTCGGCAAGAGCGGTCAGCACATAGACCTGGGCGCGCGAGAGCAGGGCGCCGACCACCTCGAACGAGGGATTCTCGGTGGTGGCGCCGATGAAGGTGACCAGGCCTGACTCGACATGGGGCAGAAAGGCATCCTGCTGGGCCTTGTTGAAGCGGTGCACCTCGTCGACGAACAAAATCGTTTGTCGCCCCATGCCCTGGTTGACCCGGGCCCGCTCCACCGCCTCGCGAATCTCCTTCACCCCGGCCAGCACGGCGGAGATCTGGATGAAGTCGGCCTTGAAGTGCTGGGCGGTCAGCCGGGCCAGGGTGGTCTTGCCCACGCCCGGCGGGCCCCAGAGGATCATGGAATGCAGCCGCCCAGCCTCGAAGGCCAGGCGCAGGGGCTTGCCCGGCCCCAAGAGATGCGACTGCCCGATCACCTCGTCCAGGCTGTGCGGCCGCAGGCGCTCGGCCAGCGGGGCGCTGGTCGGAGATGTCAGGTTGGGCTGTCCGGCAGGCGCGAAGAGGTCGCCCGAGTCTGTGTTACTCGTTGCCAATGACGTCGACCCCCTTGGGCGGGGTGAAGCGGAAGAGGTCGGCCGACAGGGTCGGGTTGCGCTGGAATTTGCTGAAGCGCAGCAGGGTGGTCTGGCCGAAGCGGTCCTTCAGTTCCATGGTATTCAGCTCGTCGCCCTTGAAACCCAGGCGCACCCGCTCGAAGCTGCCTTCCTGGGATTTCGGCGTGGCCTCGACCCAATCCAGGCCGTCCTGATTGCCGGTTTCTTTCAGTTGGAAAAACTGCTCGATCTCGTTGTTGCCGGCGAGCAGGGCGGCCGGGCTTTCGCCGACGGCGCGGTCGAAGGGTCGCACGGTGGCTTGGGCGAGGTCGGCGTCGTAGATCCACACCTTCTTGCCATCGCCGACGATCAGTTGTTCATAGGGCTTCTGGTAGGCCCAACGGAACTTGCCCGGTCGCTGCAATTGGAAGCTGCCGGTCGCCTCATGGGTCTTGCGGCCCTTGCGGTCATAGACGACCTGGCTGAACTGGGCGCTCATGGCCTGGGTTTTCGCGATGAAGGCCTGCAGGCGGTTTTCCGCCTGGGCGGGCAGGGTGAGCAGGGCAAGGGTCAGACTGATGATTAGCTTACGCATTTATTCGGCTCGATTGGGGGCGATGACTTCGCGGTTGCCGTTGCTTTGCATGGGCGAGACCAGGCCGGCCCGTTCCATGGCCTCGATCAGGCGGGCGGCGCGGTTGTAGCCGATGCGCAGATGGCGTTGGACGGCGGAGATGGAGGGGCGGCGGGTCTTCAGCACCAGGGCCACGGCCTCGTCGTAGAGGGGGTCGGCCTCGGCATCGGCACCTTCGACACCGCCTTCGCCCTCGCCGGTGTCGGGTTCTTCCAGCACCGACTCGTCGTATTGCGGTGGGCCGATCTCGCGCAGGAAGGCGGTGACCCGGTGGACCTCGTCGTCCGAGACATAGGCGCCATGCACCCGGCTGGGCACGCCGTGGCCGGGCGGCAGGTAGAGCATGTCGCCCTGGCCGAGCAGCGATTCGGCGCCCTGCTGGTCGAGGATGGTGCGCGAGTCGATGCGGCTGGAGACCTGGAAGGCGATGCGGGTGGGGATGTTGGCCTTGATCAGGCCGGTGATCACGTCGACCGAGGGCCGCTGGGTCGCCAGCAACAAATGGATGCCGGCGGCCCGCGCCTTCTGGGCCAGGCGCGCGATCAGTTCCTCGACCTTCTTACCGGTCACCATCATCAGGTCGGCCAGTTCGTCGATGACCACCACGATGTAGGGCAGGGTGGTCAGCCGTTCGGGCTCTTCCGGGGTGAGGGAGAAGGGGTTGGTCAGCGGTTTGCCGGCCTTTTCCGCCTCGTGCACCTTGTGGTTGAAGTTGGCGATGTTGCGCACGCCCAGGGTGGACATCAGCTTGTAGCGCTTGTCCATCTCGTGCACACACCAGTTGAGCGCGACCGAGGCGAGCTTCATGTCGGTGACCACCGGGGCGAGCAGGTGGGGGATGCCCTCGTAGGCCGACATCTCCAGCATCTTGGGGTCGACCAGGATCAGCCGCACCTGCTCCGGCGTGGACTTATAGACCAGGGACAGGATCATGGCATTGATCGCCACCGATTTGCCCGAGCCGGTGGTGCCGGCCACCAGCACGTGCGGCATCTTGGCGAGATCCGCAACCACCGGGTTGCCGCTGATGTCCTTGCCCAGGCCGATGGTCAGCGGCGAGTGCATGTCGTGATAGACCTTGGCGCTCAGGATTTCCGACAGGCGCACGATCTGGCGCTGGTTGTTGGGCAGTTCCAGCGCCATGCAGTTCTTGCCGGGGATGGTCTCGACCACGCGGATGCTGACCACGGACAGCGAGCGGGCCAGGTCCTTGGCCAGGTTGACGATCTGGCTGCCCTTCACGCCGGAGGCCGGCTCGATCTCGTAGCGGGTGATCACCGGGCCGGGGTAGGCGGCCAGCACCTTCACCTCGACCCCGAACTCGGCCAGCTTGCGTTCGATCAGGCGCGAGGTGGCCTCGAGCGAGGCGTCGTCCACCACGGCAGTGGCCTTGGCCGGCTCGTCCAGCAGGTGGAGTGGGGGCAGTTGGGCATCGGGCATGTCGCGGAACAGGAAGGCCTGGCGTTCCTGGTCGGAACGGTCGGACTGGGGAATTTCCAGGGCCGGCGGTTCGATCTTGATCGGCGGCTTGGTTTTGAGTTTCTTGCGCTCCTGCGCCACCACGGTCTCGCGCTCGCTGATCGCCTCCAGCCCAGCCTTGCGGTCGCGCCGGGCTTGCCAGTAATCCAGGGTGCCGAAATAGGCCGCCTCCAGCAAAGCGCCCAGCCGCTCGGCGACATTGAGCCAAGAAATGCCGGTCAACAGGCTGAAGCCGACGCCCCAGGTGACCAAGAGGAGCAGGGTGCCTCCCTCGAAGCCGAAGTTGCCGGAGACCAGGCTGGCAATGCCGCCGCCCAGGGCGCCGCCGGGCGCCAGCGGCAGTTCGGCATGCAAATTGTAGAAACGCAGGGCCTCGATGGCGCTGCTGGAGAGCAAGGTCAGGGCGAAGCCCAGCAGGATGACCCAGAGGCCGTGGTGGTGATCTGACTCGGCCTCGCCGATGCGGCGATAGCCCCACCATATTAAATAGAGCGTCAGAATGACCCACCAGTAGGCAGAGATGCCGAACAAATAGAGCAGCAAATCGGAGAACCAGGCGCCAAAGGCCCCACCGGCGTTATTGAGGTCTGCCTGATCGGTCGCCCGCGACCAGCCTGGGTCCTGAAGGCTGTAACTGGCCAGGATCAGGGTGAGGTAGAGGGCGGCGGCCACCGCCACCAGCCACCAGGCTTCGCGCAGGACGCGGGCGACTTTCGGGGTCAATGGTTTGCGGGCCGGCTTTTTGGCGACGGCGAAGCGTTTGTTGGGTTTGGTGAGCATGGCTAGCAACTATAAAGGAAAGCCGGCAGGCATTGAAACGTCGCTACAGGGCATGCCTGGCGGTTGCGATCGGTCGGGTTCCTGCACGCCGCCCAGATCTAATAAACATACAATGTATATTATGTTAAATCATGCACAAGGGCCGGGTGTGCTTGGATTGGTACGAATCGCCCTCACCTTTGCCCTCATGCGCCGACCGGTTCATTAGCCGGTGCTGATAGAATCGCGCTTCGCATTCGACGCAACTCATAAAACGGTTTCTCAGGAGAATCCATGTCCACCAAGCACGCACAGCTCTTGATCCTGGGCTCCGGCCCGGCCGGCTATACCGCCGCCATCTACGCCGCTCGCGCCAACCTCAAGCCGGTCGTGGTGACCGGCCTGCAGCAAGGCGGCCAACTGATGACCACGACCGAGGTCGACAACTGGCCGGCCGACGTCAACGGCGTCCAGGGCCCCGAACTGATGCAGCGCTTCCAGGCCCATGCCGAGCGTTTCAATACCGAGATCATCTTCGACCACATCCATACCGCCAAGCTGACCGAGAAGCCCTTCACCCTGATCGGCGACTCCGGCACCTATACCTGCGATGCCCTGGTTATCGCCACCGGCGCCTCGGCCATGTATCTGGGCTTGGAGTCGGAACAGGCCTTCATGGGCCGCGGCGTGTCCGGCTGCGCCACTTGCGACGGCTTCTTCTACAAGGGCCAGGAGGTCGCGGTGATCGGCGGCGGCAACACCGCGGTCGAAGAAGCCATCTACCTTGCCAATATCGCCAGCAAGGTGACCTTGGTGCACCGGCGGGACAGCTTCAAGGCCGAGAAGATCATGGTCGATCACCTCATGGAAAAGGTGAAGGAAGGCAAGATAGTCCTTGAATTGAATAGTGTTTTGGATGAAGTGCTGGGCGACAAGAGCGGGGTCACCGGCATCCGCCTGAAGAACATCCAGACCAATACGACCAAGGAAATCGCGCTGTCCGGCGTCTTCATCGCCATCGGCCACAAACCGAATACCGACCTGTTCACCGGTCAGCTGGAGATGGACCACGGCTACCTGATCACCCAGGGCGGCCGCACCGGCTTCGCCACCCAGACCAGCATCCCCGGTGTGTTCGCGGCCGGCGACGTGCAGGACATGATCTACAAGCAGGCCATCACCAGCGCCGCCTCCGGCTGTCAGGCCGCCATGGATGCCGAGCGCTACTTGGAAGGCAAGGCCTGAGCTGTCTTATTCAGGGATACGCGCAAGCCTATGAAAACGAGCCGCAAAGCGGCGAGTTTCGAGCGAAGCGGCCAAAAAGGCGGGAAACCCGGCAAACCCGGCAAACCCAGGCTTCCCGCACCGCCGGCAGTGGACGTCGAGCTGTTCCGGGCGGAGGTGGCCGACGCCACCCCGCTCTGTCCCCACGGCCGTTTCCTCCACCCCTTCGATCCACCCCCTGCCCTGCCCTTGAGCCGCCTGCGCGATCAGCGCGCGGTGATGCTGGAGTCGCTGACCGATCCGATGCATTGGGATGAATCGGCCGAGACCGGCGAGGAACTGGTCTACGTCCGGCAGGGCATTTCCCGCCAGATACTGGGCAAGTTGCGCCGGGGCGACTGGCGGGCACAGGCCGAACTCGACCTGCACGGCCTGACCCGGGCCGAGGCCAAGGTCGAACTGGTCGAATTTCTCCATGAGTGCTTCCGCCGAGGGGCCCGTTGCCTGCGCATCGTCCACGGCAAGGGCCTGGGTTCGCCCAACCGCGAGCCGGTGCTGAAGCAGGCCGTGCGGCATTGGCTGGCCCAACGGGAAGAGGTGCTGGCCTATGTCCAGGCACGGCCGGCCGAAGGTGGCGGCGGCGCGGTGATCGTGCTGCTCAAAAGCGCGGCCTAGGCCTCGATGATCTCGACCGGCGTGTAGGCCGGCACCCGTTCGAACAAGTCGACGATGTCCCGATTGCGCATGCGGATGCAGCCATGCGAGCACGGTGCCTGCTCGAAGCTCTCGTCCGGCGTGCCGTGGATGTAGATATAGCGGCGCATGGTGTCGCAGGGGCCGAGGCGGTTGAAGCCAGGCTCCTGGCCGGAGAGCCAGAGGATGCGGCTCAGGATCCAGTCACGCTCGGGTTCGGTTCGGCCCAATTCCGGCGTATAGATTTCACCCGTCGGCCGGCGGCCGACGAAGACGCTGTTGATCGGCTGCTCGCCGCCGATCTTGGCCCGCACGATATGGCGGCCGCGCGGCGTGCAGTAACTGCCACTCGTCTCGCCCGCCCCCTTGGCTGCAGTGGAGACCGGATAGCGCTGCACCACACTCTCCGCATCGTCCAAGAGATCAAGTTCTTGCCGCGCGAGGTTAATCCTGATCCGCAAGAACCTGTCCCTTCGATTGGGCTTGGCGCCGCTCGGCGAAGAAGGTGCTGAGCAGGGCGCCGCACTCTTCCGCCAGCACGCCGCCGAGAATCTCGGCGTGGTAATTCAGGCGCGGCTCGGCATAGAGGTCGAGCACGCTGCCGGCGACGCCGGTCTTGGGGTCCTTGGCGCCGTAGACGACGCGTTTGATGCGGGCATGGAACATGGCGCCGGTGCACATCAGGCAGGGCTCCAGGGTGACATAGAGGGTGCAGTCGACCAGTCGATAGTTGCCAAGTCGCGTCGCGGCATCGCGCAAAGCGCGCACCTCGGCGTGGGCGGTGGGGTCGCGGCTCAAGATCGGGCAGTTGTAGCCGCGGCCGACGATCTCGCCGTCCTTGACGACGACGGCGCCGACCGGTACCTCGCCCGCCCGCCAAGCTTGCTGGGCCTGGGCCAGGGCTTCGCGCATGAAATGGATATCGCTCGCTTCGCTACTCATGGGCCGTGAGTTTAGTGTGATTTCCCCGTGCGAGGTTAAACTGTAAAAACATGCACTAGAAAACGCCATCGTGAACAAGACCCTGCGTCGTAGTCTGATCGTTCTGATCATCCTGGCCCTGGCAACAACTGGCATCTGGTGGCTGTCGCGGCCCAAGCCCGTCCTGGTCACCCTGCATAGCGTCGGCACCGGCCGGGTCGAGGCCACCGTCGCCAACACCCGGGCCGGCACCGTGGAGGCCTGCCAGCGCACCAAGCTATCGACGATCAGCGGGGGCCGCATCGATTTCCTGGGCGCCCGCGAGGGTGATCGGGTGAAAAAGGGCCAGGTTCTGCTCCGGCTCTGGAACGAGGATATGTTGGCACAGGTTGGCTTGGCCGAGGCGCAGGTGGCGACCGCGCGCAAGCAGATCGGCGAGGCCTGTACCCTGGCCGAGGTGGCCCAACGCGAGGCCGATCGGGCGGCCAAGCTCAAGGCCAGCGGCTTCATCTCGGTCGAGCGGGAGGACACGGCCCGTGCCGAGGCCAAGGCCAAGCGGGCCGCCTGCGAGACAGCGCAGACCAATATCAAACAGGCCGAGGCCCGGCTGCAGGTGGCGCAGGCCGAGATCAAGCGCATGATCTTGATCGCCCCCTTCGACGGCATCGTCGCCGAGGTCAGCGGCGAGTTGGGCGAGATCAGCACCCCCTCCCCGCCCGGCATCCCCACCCCGCCGGCGATCGACCTGATCGACGACAGCTGCCTCTATGTGAAGGCGCCAATGGACGAGGTGGACGCGCCAGCCATCCGGCTCGGCCAGCCGGCACGCATCAGCCTGGACGCCTACCCGGGGCGCCATTTCGCCGCCCACGTCAAGCGGGTGGCCCCCTATGTGGTGGCGGTGGAAAAGCAGTCGCGCACCGTCGATGTCGAGGTCGCCTTCGACAGCCCGCGCGAGGCCGATCGCTTGCTGGTCGGCTACAGTGCCGACGTCGAGGTTGTGCTCGGCGTGCGGGAAAACGTGCTGCGGGTGCCGACCTCCAGCCTGCTGGAAGGCAAGCGGGTGCTGGTCTACCGCGAGGCAGACGGCCGTCTGGAGGAGCGGCCGTTGAAGACCGGCCTGGCCAACTGGGAATACACCGAAGTCTTGGTCGGGCTCAAACCGGGCGAGCGCATTGTTGCCTCGCTGGAACGCGAAGGGGTCAAGGCCGGCGCCAAAGTGCAGCCGGAGGCAGCCGCTGAACGGCGATGATCGAACTCACCGAGGTCAGCCGCGTCTTTCATTTGGGCGACAGCCAAGTGCACGCCCTGAGTGGGATCAATCTCGAAATACAGTCGGGCGAATACCTGTCGGTCATGGGGCCGTCCGGTTCCGGCAAATCGACCCTGCTCAATATCCTGGGCCTGTTGGATCGGCCGACTACGGGCCATTACCAACTCGAAGGCCGCAACGTCAGCGATCTGTCCGCGGACGAACAGGCCCAGGTGCGCCGGGAGCGGATCGGCTTCGTCTTCCAGGTCTTCCATCTGGTGCCGCGGCTGACCGCCGCCGAGAACATCGCACTGCCCATGATGCTGGCGGGTATCGCGCCGGATGAGCGGGCAGCGCGGGTCAAGCAGGCATTGGCCGATTACGACCTCAGCGATCGCGCCGAACATCGACCGGAACAGCTTTCCGGCGGCCAGCGCCAGCGCGTGGCCATCGCCCGCGCCACCATCATGCGGCCCAGCGTCATCCTGGCCGACGAGCCGACCGGCAATCTGGATCGCGCCAGCGGCCAGGAGGCCATGAACCTGCTGGAGGCGCTCAATGCCAGTGGCGTCACGCTGATCGTCGTCACCCACGACCCCGTCATCGGCGCGCGCGCCCACCGCCGCTTGCAGATGGTGGATGGCTGCATCGTGGCCGATACCCGCCATGAAGCTGACTGATTCTTTCAGGTTCGCCGGCCGTGCCGCCGCCGGCTATCCGCTGCGCACCCTGTTGATGATGCTGGCCATGGCCATCGGCGTCGCCGCCGTGGTGGTATTGACCGCCCTGGGCGAGGGAGCCCGCCGCTATGTCGAGGGCGAGTTTTCCTCGCTCGGCAGCAATCTGCTCATTGTCCTGCCGGGCCGCACCGAGACCGGGGGGATTATGCCGGGGACCCTGCTCGGGCAAGCCGCGCGCGACCTCACCCTGGAAGACGCCTTGGCCTTGCTTCGTGCCGGCAGCGTGCAGCGGATCGCGCCGATCACGGTCGGCGTGGCGGAGGTCTCCTATCGGAGCCTGAGCCGGGAGGTGACCGTGGTGGGCACCAACGCCGACTTCCTCGAGGTGAGACGGCTCACGCTCGGCCAAGGCCAGTTCCTCAATCAGGAAGATCCGCGCAATGCCAGTTCCGTCTGCGTCCTGGGCGCCGTGCTGCGCGACGAGTTGTTCGGTCCGGAACCGGCCCTGGGCCGCTGGGTCCGCATCGGCGACCGCCGTTTCCGCGTGGTCGGGGTGATGACCGCCTCCGGCCAGGGCCTGGGTTTCGATACCGACGAGATCATCTTCGTGCCGGTCGCCTCGGCCCAGGCCATGTTCAATACCAATACCCTGTTTCGCATCCTGGTCGAAGCCAAGGGACGCGAGGCGATCGAAACAGCCAAGACGAAGGTCAGCGCCATCCTGCAGGCGCGCCATGAAGGCGAGCTCGATGTCACGGTGATCACCCAGGATGCCGTGCTCGCCACCTTCGACCGCATCCTCAGAGCCCTGACCCTGGCGGTGGCGGGCATCGCCGCCATCAGCCTGGCGGTGGCCGGCATCCTGGTCATGAACGTGATGCTGGTGGCGGTGACCCAGCGCACGGCCGAGATCGGTCTGCTCAAGGCCCTGGGGGCCTCGGCCGGGCACATCCGTCTGCTGTTCTTCACCGAGGCCGCGCTGCTCTCGCTGGGCGGCGCCCTGCTCGGCCTGGCCCTCGGCGAGGGCGGCAGCGCCCTCCTGCGCCAGCTCTACCCTGCCCTGCCCGCCTATGCGCCAATGTGGGCGACGGTCGCCGGCGTTTGCACCGCCTTGCTGACCGGCATCCTGTTCAGCGTTTTGCCGGCGCGCCGGGCCGCGCAGCTGGACCCGGTCTTGGCCCTGTCCAAGCGTTGACGTCATGCTTTGGCCCGACTTCCTGCATCTGACCCTGCGCGCGCTGATCGCCCATCGGCTGCGCAGCTTCCTCACCCTGCTCGGCATCGCAGTCGGTATCGCCGCCGTGATCCTGCTCACATCCATCGGCGAGGGCATCCATCGCTTCGTGCTGAACGAATTCACCCAGTTCGGCACCAATGTCATCGGCGTCCACCCGGGCAAGACCACCACCCATGGCAGCCCGACCGGCATGCTGGGCACAGTGCGGCCGATCACCTTGGAAGACAGCGAGGCCCTCGCGCGCTTGCCGAATGTCGTCGCCGCCACGCCGTTCGTCCAAGGCAATGCCGAGGCCGAAGCGGGCGGCCGGGTGCGTAGAACCACCATCTATGGCGTTGGCCCGGCCATGGAGCGGACCTTTCAGATGCGGGTTGCGGTCGGCCGCTTCCTGCCGCCGGATGACCTGCGCAGCCCACGCACCTATGCCGTGCTCGGCAGCAAGATGCGCGACGAGCTGTTCGGCGAAACCAATCCCCTGGGCGCACGCATTCGCATTGGCGGCTCTCAATACCGCATCATCGGAGTGATGGAAGCCAAGGGCCAGGTACTGGGGGTCGATCTGGATGACTCAGTGTTCATTCCGGCTGCGCGAGCCTTGGAACTGTTCAACCGGGAAGGCCTGATGGAAGTGGATGTGACCTACGAGGCCGGCATACCCAGCGCCCATGTCGCGGAACAGATCAAGCGCCTGATGGTCGCCCGCCACGGTCGCGAGGACTTCACCATCATCACCCAGGAGGACATGCTGCGCACCCTGTCCAACGTGCTCGACATCCTGACCTTTGCGGTCGGCGCCCTGGGTGGCATTTCGCTCTTGGTCGGGGGCGTCGGCATCGTGACCATCATGACCATCGCCGTGACCGAGCGCACCAACGAGGTGGGCCTGCTCCTGGCCTTGGGTGCGCGGCGCCGTGCCGTATTGAGTCTGTTTCTGGGCGAGGCGGTACTGCTTGCCGCCATCGGCGGGGTATTTGGCTTATTGCTGGGCGCCGGTCTGGCCCAGTTGCTGCACTTGGCGGTGCCGGCCTTGCCGGTGCATACGCCGTGGACCTCCGTCCTGGCGGCGGAAGCGATCGCCGCCGTGATCGGGCTGACGGCCGGCGTATTACCGGCTCGTCGCGCCGCCCGGTTGGACCCGGTCGAGGCCCTCAGGGCCGAGTGAGTTACTCGGTCTTCTCGGCCAGTGCGCCCTGATTGACCTCGACCTTGAAGCGCTCTTTCAGGCCATCGAGATAGGCGCGCATTTCGGTTTGTGCCGTCAGTCGCTGCAGGTCGCGCCGCATTTGCTGGACCTGCTCGGCCGGCAGCTCACCCTCGATCATCCGATTGATGCGATACAGGCGATAGCCTTCGGCCGTTTCCACGCCGACCCAGGCCGGCAGCTTGCTCGCATCCGCCTTGAAGATCGCGCGAACTGCGGTCGGCGGCAGGTTGAGCGGGCGCATGCGGGACAGCGTCATCGGGGCGGACAAGCCGCCGGGTACCTGGCCGTTCTGTGCGGCCTGCAGGGCCTGTTGGCCGGCCTCGACGGCCTTCTTCTTGGCGGTTTCCGCCTGGAGTTTCAGGCGGATCGCGGCCGCCACCTCGACGAGCGGCCGTGTGCTGGCCGGCCGATGTTCCAGCACCCGGGCGGCCACCAGGATATTGGGGGCGACTTCGATGGCCTCGGTGTTCTGGCGTTTGGCCAAGCTGTCATTCGAGAACAGCGCCTCGATCAGGCGCGGGTTGCCGAGAATGGCGGGTTCGGCACGGCCGGCGCTGAGCCAGCCGCTCTCTTCGATCTTGAGCTTGAACTCGCGGGCGGCCGGTTCCAGGCTCTCCGGTTGCTCATAGACCAGGTTGCTGAAGCGCTCGGCCATCTCGGCGAATTTGCGTGCCGCCTCTTGGCCTTGCAGTTCCCGCATGATCTCGGCCTTGACCTGGTCGAAGGGTACCAAGGCGCCCTCTCTGATGCCGTCGAGGCGGATGATGTGATAGCCGAACTGGGTTTCGATCAGGCCGCTGATCTCGCCCGCCTTCATCTGGAAAGCGGCATCGGCGAAGGGTTTGACCATCATGTCGCGGGTGAAGTTGCCCAGGTCGCCGCCCCGAGCCGCTGAGCCCGGATCGTCGGAATATTGCTTGGCCAGTTCGGCAAAGCGGGCAGGCTTGGCCTTGACCTCTTGCAGGACCTTTTCGGCCTTGGCCTTGGCGGCTGCCTTGGAATTGGCATCCGGTCCGGCCTGGATCAGGATGTGGCTGGCTCGACGGCTCTCGGCTTGCTGATAGCGGGCCTTGCTCGCCTCGTAGTTTTGCCGGGCCGATGCCTCGCTGACCTGAATTTGCCCCTTGATGGCATCCTGCGACAACACCAGGTACTGCACGCGCACCTGGGCTGGCAGGGCGTAATCCTGCTTCTGGGCGTTGTAGGCCTGTTCGACGGCCTGGTCGTCGATCTTGATCAGATTGAGGAAGGCCTTGCTGTCATAGATGATCTCGTTGACCTCACGCTGTTGCGACAGCAGCTTGGCCAGTTGGGCACTGCTGGTGTTCGAGGCCAAGGCCCCCTCGCCGTAGGCGAATTGCAACTGACGCAGCAGCATATCCTGCTGCACCATCTGCACCAGTTTCTGCTGGCTCCAGCCCCGGCTCTTCAGGAAGGCGTCGAGTCGCGCCTGAGAAAATTTACCGTTTTCCTGGAACAGTTCGACGCCGCCCAGATAGGCGTCCAATTGCGCCTTGCTCACGCTGAAGCCGGCAGCCTGAGAGGCCTGGGTGAGCAACTGCACGTCGATCAATTGCTCGACGACCTGCTTGCGCAGGGCCTTGTCCAACTCAGCCGAGGGGTTGTTCTTGAGGCCGAGCGCATCGCGCTGCTGCTTGAGCGCTTCGAAAAAGTCGCGCTGGCTGATATCGCTGCTGCCGACCGTGGCCACGGTGGGTTCTTTGCCGCCGCCCTGGAAGTACCAATCGACACCCCAGAGGGCGAAGGCAACTGCGATGAGGCCAAGGATGATGCGGGCGATCCAGCCTTGGGCGCGTTCTCGGATAGCTTCAAGCATGGTGTAGTGTCGTCGCTAAAATGACAAAAAAAAGGCGAACTGTCAGTTCGCCTTGATTCGAATATTGCTGGCGGAGTGGACGGGACTCGAACCCGCGACCCCCGGCGTGACAGGCCGGTATTCTAACCGACTGAACTACCACTCCAAATTCGTTTGTTGCCACTGGTGGGTGCTGACGGGATCGAACCGCCGACATTCGCCTTGTAAGGGCGACGCTCTACCAGCTGAGCTAAGCACCCGGTAAAGCCCGTTAGTTTACCGAATCCTTGAGGGCCTTGCCAGCGCGGAACTTCGGCACCTTTGCAGCCTTGATCTTGATGGTGGCGCCAGTGCGGGGATTGCGGCCGCTACGGGCGGCACGCTTGCCAACGTAAAAAGTACCGAAACCCACCAAGGTAACCATGTCGCCTTTTTTCAGAGCCTTTTTCACAGACTCCATGGCGGCATCGAGCGCGCGGCCGGCGGCAGCCTTGGAAATGTCAGCAGAGTTGGCGATGGCGTCGATCAGTTCAGATTTGTTCACAGAAATCCCCCTTTCCTTTGAAGAAAACTTGCAGCAATGCTGCGCGAACTTTATAGCAAGCTGCAAAAAGTGGTGTCAAGCGATTTCACCAAAAAACACCGCGTCAATGCTTGATTACAGCGGGGGTACCCTCTTGTGCGGCGACTGGAGTCGCACTCTCGGTGACATCATCCGACAGTGGTTCCGGCTTGCGTTCGAGAGCCGAATCAAGCACTTGTTCGATCCACTTCACGGGCCGGATCTCCAGGCGGTTCTTGATGTTCTCGGGAATCTCGACCAGATCCTTGACGTTGCCTTCGGGGATCAGCACGACCTTGATGCCGCCACGATGCGCAGCCAACAGCTTCTCTTTCAGGCCGCCGATCGGCAGCACTTCGCCACGCAGAGTGATCTCGCCGGTCATCGCCACATCGCAGCGCACCGGGATGCTGGTCATCGCGGAAACCATCGCGGTGACCAGCGCAATGCCTGCGCTGGGGCCGTCCTTGGGGGTGGCACCCTCGGGCAGGTGGATGTGCATATCGTTCTTTTCGAAGGCCTCGTTCTTGATGCCGAGCATCTTGGCGCGGCTACGCATCACCGTGCGGGCAGCTTCGACCGACTCCTTCATCACGTCGCCCAACTGGCCGGTGCGGATGACACTGCCCTTGCCCGGCATCAAGGTCGACTCGATCGTCAGCAGCTCGCCGCCGACCTCGGTCCAGGCCAAGCCGGTGACCTGGCCGACCTGGTTGACCTTTTCGGCCATGCCATAGGTGTACTTGTGCACGCCCAGGTATTTCTCCAGGTTCCTCGGGGTGACGTTGATCTTGCCGCGCGCCTTTTTCAATTGATGCGCGGTGGCAGCCTTGCGGCAGATCTTGGCGATCTCGCGCTCGAGGTTGCGTACGCCGGCCTCACGGGTGTAATAGCGCACGATGTCGCGCAGGGCGCTTTCGGAGACGTGCAGTTCGGCCTCGCTGATGCCGTTGTTCTTCATCTGCTTGGATACCAGGTAGCGCTCGGCGATATTGATCTTCTCGTCCTCGGTGTAGCCGGACAGGCGGATCACTTCCATCCGGTCGAGCAACGGGGCCGGGATATTCATCGAGTTGGCAGTGGCGACGAACATGACGTCGGACAGATCGAAATCGACCTCGGCGTAGTGATCCTGGAAGGTATGGTTCTGCTCGGGGTCGAGCACTTCCAACAAGGCCGACGACGGGTCGCCACGGAAGTCCTGGCCCATCTTGTCGACTTCGTCGAGCAGGAACAGCGGATTGCGCACCGTGGTCTTGGTCAGGCTCTGCAGGATCTTGCCCGGCATGGAACCGATGTAGGTGCGGCGATGGCCGCGAATCTCGGCCTCGTCACGCACGCCACCCAAAGCCATGCGCACGAACTTGCGGTTGGTGGCGCGGGCGATGGATTGGCCGAGCGAAGTCTTGCCTACGCCGGGCGGGCCGACCAGGCAGAGGATCGGGCCCTTGAGCTTGTCGACCCGCTGTTGCACGGCCAGATATTCCAGGATGCGTTCCTTGACCTTCTCCAGGCCGTAGTGCTCGTGCTCCAGCACCTCTTCGGCCTTCGAGAGGTCCTTGCTGATCTTGGTCTTCTTCTTCCAGGGCAGGTTGACCAGGGTGTCGATGTAGGTGCGCACGACGGTGGCTTCGGCCGACATCGGCGACATCATGCGCAGCTTCTTCAGCTCGGCCTCGGCCTTTTTGGTGGCCTCTTTCGACATGTGGGCGGCCTTGATGCGCTTGTCCAGTTCGTCCAGATCCTGGCTCTCGTCCACATCGCCCAGTTCCTTCTGGATCGCCTTGACCTGCTCGGTCAGGTAATACTCGCGCTGGCTCTTCTCCATCTGGCGCTTGACCCGGCCGCGGATGCGCTTCTCGACCTGAAGGATGT